>NZ_JBIQFG010000011.1:0-87801 GCF_045369345.1 Ureibacillus sp. 179-F W5.1 NHS
AGTCTAACAAAATTAGGAGATTGCGTGTTTATTTTTTCTGAATTTTATCTGTACCCCAACAAATATTTTAGAGCCATTTTTTCTGAATTTTATCTGTACCCCAACAAATATTTTAGAGCCTGAAATAAAAAAATCTGCAACACTTAAAAAGGAATAGTGGCGGATAGAAACCCATATTATTAATGAGTCTTTATCCCTCCCTTTAAAAAGCGAGCAGATTGTTATTTTTTAAAAAATTTTATTTTAATAAAATATTAATAAATAGACATCGTTTCTTCATTTACATTTTCAAGAATTGATTTCACACGATTTAAAAACTTACCGCAAATTAGACCATCTAATACTCGGTGATCAAGGGATAAGCATAAATTAACCATGTCCCGAGCAGCAAACATATTATCGTTCATAATAACAGGTCTTTTTACGATTGATTCTACTTGTAAAATAGCTGCCTGAGGGTAATTGATAATCCCCATCGATTGGACTGAGCCAAATGAACCGGTATTATTGACCGTAAATGTTCCACCTTGCATATGCTCTTGTCGTAATTTCCCTGACCGTACGAGAGTTGATAATTCATGAATATCTTTCGCAATCCCTTTAATGGATTTATCATCGGCATTTTTAATTACCGGTACGAATAAAGCATCTTCAGTAGCAACCGCTATGGAAATATTAATATCCTTCTTCTGAATAATTTTATCTCCAGCCCAAACAGAATTCATCATCGGGAACTCTTTTAAAGCTTTCGCAACTGCTTTTACAAAGAAGGCGAAATACGTAATATTAAAGCCTTCTTTTGCTTTAAACTCATTTTTAATTTTATTACGATAATTTACAAGATTCGTAACATCAACTTCCATCATCATCCAAGCATGAGGCACTTCTTGTTTGCTTCTTACCATATTATTAGCAATTGCACGACGAACAGGTGTAACCGGAATTTCAATGTCACCAACTGCGCTAGCAATCGTATTTTCCTTTTTCGGAGCTTGTTCGTTTTCCCTTTGTAGTACTGGTTCTTGTGCTACAGTGTCTGTTTTCTGCGGGATATTACCCGTTTCAATAATTTTTAAAATATCTTTTCTTGTAATACGTCCGCCAAGTCCTGTACCTTCTACATGCTGTAAATCGATATCATGTTCATTGGCAAGTCTCAAAACAGCTGGAGAATAACGACCTTTTTGAGAAGAATCTTTTGAATTCGTTTCTGTAACAATTTTTGATTCTTCAGTTTTTGGTTTTTCACTGTTGTTCTCCGCACCCTTTGACTGTTCAACAGGTGTTGATCCATTTTCCACAGCCTCTATTTCAATCGTACAGACAAGGGCACCTACTGGTAATGTTTCCCCTTCTTTTGCTATTAGCTCTTTAATCGTTCCTGTAAAGGATGAAGGTATTTCAGCGTTTACTTTATCTGTCACAACTTCTGCTAAAGGATCATATTTGTTTACTTGATCCCCTGGTTGGACGAGCCATTTTTCAATAGTCCCTTCCGTAACACTTTCTCCAAGTTGCGGCATTAAAATCTGTTGAATCGACATAACGAACATCCTCCCTTTAGAAAGCAGCTAATTCACGCATTGCTTTTTCTATTTTATCCGGATTAATCATAAAGTATTTTTCCATCGGTGGTGCATATGGCATTGCAGGTACGTCTGGGCCAGCTAGTCTTTGTATTGGAGCGTCTAAATCGAATAAACAATTTTCCGCGATAATTGCTGCCACTTCACTCATGACGCTACCTTCTTTATTATCTTCAGTGATTAATAACACTTTCCCGGTTTTACTTGCAGCTTCAATAATAGCTTCTTTATCTAGAGGGTAAATCGTTCTTAAATCTAATACATGGGCTTCGATACCATCATCCGCAAGTCTTTCTGCTGCTTGAAGGGCAAAGTTTACAGCTAAGCCGTACGTAATAACCGTAATGTCATCCCCTTGACGTTTTACATCCGCTTTACCAATTGGAAGTACGTAGTCATCCGTAGGTACTTCCCCTTTTAATAGTCGGTAAGCTCGCTTATGCTCAAAAAATAAAACTGGATCATTGTCTCGAACTGCTGCTTTTAACAATCCTTTTGCATCATATGGTGTAGATGGAATGACAATTTTCAATCCTGGTGTGTTAGCAAATAGAGCTTCAACAGATTGGGAATGATAAAGGGCACCGTGAATACCTCCTCCAAAAGGAGCACGAATAACTAATGGACAGTCCCAATCGTTATTCGAACGATAACGAATTTTGGCTGCTTCAGAGACAATTTGATTGACCGCAGGCATGATAAAATCAGCGAATTGCATTTCCGCAATAGGTCTCATACCAACCATTGCCGCTCCAATCGCCACTCCCGCTATTGCACTTTCAGCAAGCGGTGTATCAAGTACTCGATATTCACCAAATTGATTGTAAAGGTCAGCAGTTGCTTTAAAAACGCCTCCTTTACGCCCTACATCTTCACCTAAAATGAAGACATTTTCATCCCGTTCTAGTTCTTCTTTCATGGCCAAATGAATAGCCTCAATATATGACATAACAGCCATTATTCGCCATCCCCTTCCTCATACACAAATTTCAATGCATGCTCTGGAGTTGCATACGGTGCATTTTCAGCATAATCGGTTGCTTCATTTACGATAGCCATTACCTTTTTATTCATTTCTTGTAGTCCTTCTTCCGTAATGACAGCTGCTTCTTTTAAATAATTTTCAAAAAGTAAAATCGGGTCATTTGCTCGACCTTCTGCTAAATCTTCAGCCGTACGATATTGTCGGTCATCATCATCCGAAGAGTGAGCAGTTAAACGATAAGTCACCGTCTCAATAAGCGTTGGTCCTTCCCCTCTTCTCGCTCTGTCTGCCGCCTCTTTTACAACACGGTAAACTTCTAAAGGATTTTGACCATCTACTGTATATCCTGGCATACCATAGCCAATCGCGCGATCAGATACTTGAGCACAACCTAATTGTCGTTCAACTGGTACAGAAATGGCATATTTATTATTTTCAACCATAATAATAACTGGTAATTTATGAACTCCTGCAAAGTTAGCACCTTCGTGGAAATCTCCTTGGTTTGTAGAACCTTCTCCGAGGGTAACGAAGGAAATAAAATCCTCTTGTCTAATTTTACCAGCAAGTGCTACACCAACTGCATGAGGAACTTGAGTCGCTACAGGTGAAGACCCAGTTAAAATACGATTTTTCTTTTGTCCGAAATGTCCAGGCATTTGACGTCCACCTGAATTTGGGTCCTCCGCTTTTGCAAAAGCAGATAACATTAATTCCTTTGGCGTCATTCCAAAGTGAAGGACTATACCCATATCACGATAATATGGAGCGATATAATCCTTTGTATGATCAAGGGCAAAAGCGGCACCGACTTGTGCAGCTTCTTGACCTTGGCAAGAAATTACGAATGGAATTTTACCAGAACGATTTAATAACCACATTCTTTCATCCAGCCTTCTTGCCATTAACATCGTTTCATACATTTTTAATACATCTTCATCGGAAAGTCCTAATTGTTTATGATTGATTTTTTCTTCGACCATCCAAACATCCCCTTTCAAAATATAAAGTGGAAATGCTCTAAAAAGCGAAACCTACTAATATAATTTGGATTTTTTTCCCGCAAAAACCTACTTTAGTATACTTTAAACAATTTTTCAAATCTATTAAACTAAACTTTAAAAATGTATGGCTTTGCCATCTACAGCTAATGCTACTTCCCCCATAGCTTCACTTAATGATGGGTGCGGGTGAATTGTTTCTCCTATTTCCCATGGCGTTGCATCTAATAACATACCGAGTGCAGCTTCAGAAATAAGGTCTGTAACATGTGGACCAATCATATGAACGCCTAATAGGTCATTTGTCGCCTTATCCGCTATCATTTTAACAAAACCTTCTGATTGTCCATAAACTAAAGCTTTACCAATTGCTTTAAATGGAAATTGTCCAACTTTCACATCATACCCTTTTTCTATTGCTTGTTGCTCTGTTAAACCAACACTTGCTGCTTCAGGATAACTATATATACAACGAGCGATGTTCGTATAATTTAGTGGATGAGATGTGCCATTTACAATATGCTCCACTGCGGCTATCCCTTCGTGGGAAGCGACATGAGCTAATTGCATTCCACCAATTACATCCCCAATGGCGTAAATATGTTTCTCTTTCGTTTGATACACATCGTTGACTTTAATAAAATTCGAGTCATACTCAATTTCCGTATTTTCTAAGCCAATGCCGTTCACATTTCCAACACGCCCTACTGCGAGCAACATTTTCTCGGCTGAAAAGGATTGGGCGTTACCGTTCACATTAGCCGATAATGTAACCCCATTTGTTTGTTCAATGGAGTCTGCAATAATTTCTGTATTTTTATAAAACTTAATTCCCCTTTTGGCTAACTGTTTCTCCATTTCCTTGGAGATATCGACATCTTCAGTTGGAAGAATTCGATCCCCATATTCCAAAACAGTTACGTCGACTCCAAAGTCTGCTAACATGGAAGCCCATTCGATTCCAATCACCCCAGCCCCAACAATCATCATTGATTTTGGGAGAGATTGTAATTCTAACGCATGGTCTGATGATAAAATCACTTGACCGTCAACATTTATCCCATCTAAATTACGTGGTTTTGAACCAGTTGCAATAATGATGTTTTTGGGAAGCAACATTTCATTTTCTGAATTAGCCATTTCGACCGAAATAGTGCCTGGCATCGGAGAAAAAATTGAAGGACCTAAAATTCTTCCCGTTCCATAATAAACATCAATTTTCCCTTTTTTCATTAAACTCTTCACACCATTATGAAGTTGATCGATAATCGATTGTTTTCGTTTTTGTACGCCATCAAAATTAATTTTCACTTCTTGAATTTCAATACCGTATTGTTCTGCATTAACAGACTGTCTATATACTTCCGCGCTTCGAAGAAAAGCTTTACTTGGAATACACCCCTTATGCAAACAAGTACCACCAAGTTTTTCTTTTTCGACGATAGCCGTCTTTAAACCTAGTTGTGATGCTCTAATAGCAGCAACATAACCACCGGTACCTCCACCTAGAATTACTAAATCATATTCACGAGCCATGTAGTTTTCCTCCTAACAATTGGGGAAGCAAAGAAAGTCTTTACTCCCCTTTCCACTTAAGAAGCTTTATCTACCGTTTAATATATTTTTCCCGTTTTTAAGAAATTGAGAACGAGATTTTGAAATGCGTTCAATTCGTTCTTCTGCTAAACGATTTGCAGCTAAATAAGTTGGAATATTATCACGTTTTGATATTTCAAATATCTTAGTAATACTATCATAAATTGCTTCCACACGCTTCATTGCACGCTCTCTATTATATCCATATAATTCGTCAGCTACATTGATCACGCCACCTGCATTGATTACATAATCAGGCGCATAAACAATCCCCATTTCATGAATCATATCACCATGGGAAGAATCTTTTAATTGATTGTTAGCTGATCCAGCAATAACTTTTGCTTTTAATTGTGGAATTGTTTCATCATTAATAATAGCACCTAGGGCACATGGAGCAAAAATATCTACATCTTGACTATAAATATCTCCTGGATCTACCGCTACTGCATTGAAATCATTTACAACGCGATCAACTGCGTTTTTATTAATATCCGTAACGACTAACTTTGCCCCTTCGTTATATAAATACTCACATAACGTATACGCCACGTTACCAAGACCTTGAACAGCAATTGTTCGATCTTGAAGGCTATCAGAGCCGAAAGCTTCTTTTGCAGCTGCCTTCATTCCTAAATAAACACCATAAGCTGTTACAGGAGAAGGATTTCCTGAAGAACCAAAGGATGGGGATATACCAGTAACATAATCTGTTTCTTCGTGAATCAAGTCCATATCTGTCACACTAGTACCAACATCTTCAGCAGTAATATAACGACCGTTAAGTCCTTGAATAAAACGTCCTAAAGCACGGAACATCTCTTCATTTTTATCTTTAAAAGGATCACCGATAATAACTGTTTTTCCCCCACCAAGATTAAGTCCTGCAGCAGCATTTTTATAAGTCATGCCACGGGCAAGGCGAAGTGCATCTTCAATTGCTTGTTCTTCCGTTGCGTATGACCACATTCTTGCACCGCCTAATGCAGGTCCAAGAGTTGTATCATGGATAGCAATAATTGCTTTTAAACCTGATGTTTTGTCTTGGCAAAAAACTACTTGTTCATAATCGTATTTTTCTAGATATTTAAAAATCTCCACAATAACCCCTCCAAAAAGTAAGCGTTTTCTTTCTTGAATAGATAATGATTCAGCTAAAAAAATCATTATATTCATAATGATTCTTCAACCTAATTTAAACATACTTTTTATTATGGGAATTCGCAACAATAAATGTTAAAAACGGATTAATTAAGAATTTTCTAATTATTTGAATTATTATTCTACTTCATATATTTTCTATGCTTTCTTGACTTTCAATGGGACCATTGTAAAATAAAAGTAAGTGTGAGGTGTAAAACGAATGGCAAGATTACTAGCGTTTATCGTATTATTAATACCTGCCTTAATGGCTGGAGCAGGGATCAAATTTTTGAGGGATACATTGTTTGGTAAGTTAATTTCACCATTTCCATGGTTTTGGTTACAGTTCGTTGTCGGAATCGTATTCTTAATCCTCGGTCTTGGTTTCTTTGCAGGCTATTTATTAAATAAAGACCGTAAAAATGGAAGAATTGCACCGAAATATCAAAAAGGACCAAAATAAAAAGCAGACGTTCAAATTAAGGACATTGTCCCCTTCAATTGAACGTCTGTTTTCTTTTATTTTTTTCGGCTTTTGCTACCCGATCTGGATAATCCGTAATCCAACCAATGATAGAGGGATGTGGATTTCTAAGAAACGGCTCTTTACCATTCACTGAATAAAAACGGATTCCCTTTTTCGCCCTTTCAATCGCTACAAAAGTACTCGGCTTATAATATTTTTTATTAGCATGAATCACATCGATATGTGATAACGACTCCAATGTATTCCAATCAAATTTTTTTGTCACGATTAACGCTGTTTGAAAATCAGGTCTTTGCATTTTAACAATGCGCAATAATTCATCGTGAAAGGAAGAGAAGTGACTTCCCTTGGGCAAAACAACTCGTTGTAAAGCTTTAATAAGCGGTTCGCTATTTTGTAAAAAGGATTCCTTTAACTCTACATTTAAAGGGAGTTTGTATAAATCCGCCCATTCTACTACTTGTTGAAAGGTTGGAATTCGTTCCTTTGAATATTTTCGAAAAAAATGTTTACCTATTGGGTAATTCAAAAGTTCTTTATAGGAACAGTCATTAATTTTTTTCCGTTTCCCGGTTAGACGAAATAAATCCAAATCATGATAGACGATTAGTTCATCATCTTTTGTTAATTGGATATCAATTTCAACCCCGTCTGCCCCAAGTTTTCTCGCCTTTTCGAAGGCTTTAAACGTATTTTCCAATGCATAGCCAGATGCCCCGCGATGAGCAAAAATCGGAATAGAATTTGTCATTAAACATTCAGCTCTCCAGACTCTATACGGAATTTCCCTTGTGTTATATGATTTAGTAAGGAAGATTTTTTACCGATTTGTATAACGGTTCCCGGATAGGCAGATTTTGTTACAACGATTTCTTCTTTCCCCGCATCCTTTGCCTCATTCATTAATCGCTTGATTTCTTGATCAATTTCAATTGACAACTGCTTTTTCTTTTCTAATTCGCCCTTTAAATCTTCTAAACTTTGGAGTTGCTGAACATTCAATTTATCTTTATTTGCAATAATTCTGTCAATTTTAGCTGTAAAATCAATAATTTCTTCTTGTGTCTTTTTTAACAGAGAGGCTTTTTCTTGAATAATTTCCAAAAGCGTTTGTCTATTTAAATTTTTTATAATTAATTCTGTACGTCGTTCCAATCTATTTCCAGATATCGCTGTCACAATCTTATTTTTAGCAACAGCTTCCCCTCCAATAATCTTGCCTTTATTTTCATCTAATAAAATCGAATTGGCGGCTAAATTCGAACCAATCGAATAGTAACCGATTACAATTTCCTTTTTCGCAAGTAATTTCGCATTATTTACATGCTTGACAAAAATATTACCTCCTGCTTCGATTACCGTTTCATCAAGTCCAAAAATACCGCCCTTTATATAGACGTCCCCATTTTCGGATTTAATTAATTTTGCACCGGTAATCCCTTCTCGTCCTTCAATCGAAATATCACCGGTTGCTATTATCGAATAACCTGATCCGACAGTTCCTTTAATTGTAACTGAACCATCAAAGGTAATATTTCCCGTTTCGATCCCGACATCACCATCTATCGGCAGATGATCATTAACAGCTATAACACCTTGTTGGATTTCAATTACACCCGTTTTATTCGCATATAAAGTAATTTTCCCGTCTTTTTCTAGTTCATAAACTGATTTTGGATCATATTTTAAAGGAACATCATGACCAGAAGGTGCTGGAATCGTTTCACCAAATATCGTTACACCATCGATTCCTGGCCGGGCTGGAATTTTCTCCCCTACCCAATCCCCCTGTTGGATTTCTAAAACAAAATTCATTTCAAAATAATCTGCTTTACCATCTTCTCGTATGATTGGCTTTCTTTCAGGGATTTCGATATACGTAACGATGGCATCTTCCCCTTTTGTAGGCGGTGTACCCTCTGCTATAACATATAATTTACCTGGTTTTAATTGATCGATTTCTAATTCAATAATGCCGTGGCATATATTATGTTCATTTAACAAAGAACGAATATCTGATGCAATTTTTTCTTTATTATTTTTTAATTCCTCGACTGTTTCGTTGACATAGATTGATGCGGACATGTGATCTTTTGATATTTCAATCTCAATATTCGGTAACCATTTCCCAATTTCTACAGGCTGCTCTGTCTCTGTAGCTAAAGTACTTTTCAATACAGCAAAATTGGTTAAACGAATACGAGGATATTGCCGTAAAATCATATCGATTTCTTTTAACGGAAATCCCCTTTTAATTGTTTGTAAAAGGACATTTCCGTTTTGTTCCGTTAATTCTAAAAAATCATTCGTATAAATTATCACCTGAAAATCACCCCTTTTTCCAGTATAAACAAAAAATTCCGTTTTGTTTAGAGGGTTATAGGATAATTTTCACATTACATCCATCTATTTAGAAAGCACTAATTTTTTTTACTTTTCTCCTTCTTTTCGATTTCCTTTTCGTCTTCGTCAATCTTAGACAACTTGGAAACAGGTTCTGATACAAAGCTTGGAATTTTAACGCCTAATGCACCGATGTTTTCGATCGTTGATAATCCTTCACGACCGACATAGTACATAATGGCTAAGGTTCTTATTAATGGTTGTTCATTGCCTACTAGCGTATCTAACATAACGGCGATAGCAATTACAATGAGAATAACCGCTTTACGTATGCCTCCCCAAAACATAATCTCACTATTTAATTTTTTCTTTTTAATCCCTACTAATACCCCTGTGACATAATCAATGACCATAAAGGCTACTAGAAATTTTAATGCCTGATCCCAACCGCCTAACCAGTAGGTAACAAACGTCCCAAACAGAGAAACAATAGAATTAAAGGAAAATTCTTTCATGTTCAGCCTCCTTTATAATTAAAATGGAATATTCGTTTAAGTTAAATGGATTTGATTTGTTTTATATTGAAGTAGGCTCTTTCTTTTCAGGTCAAAAAGAGACGCAATTACATGCGTCCCTATAGTCCTTCCATATGCCAAACGATTACACTTTACAAACGATATAATCAACGGCCACAACACCTGTACCGGCTTTATCTCTTTGAGTAAAAGCAACGTTCATTGTCGCATTCGACTGATCTATTTTCGTTACGGTAACAACGGGATTAACTTTAAATCCTTCTGGAGCATAAATATTCCGCACGTAAACCGCAATAGTATCTCGAGCACTTTTTCGACTAATATAGACCGTTCCTTCCCAACTGGCTACTTTATAGCCGTTATCGTACCAACTGGAGTCAATCACAATACGAGCGATAATTTTCCCATAATCCCAAGTAGGAGGAAGTTTAAAGGTCAATGAATGTTTTTCTTGATGGCCAAAATTTTGATAATCGCAAATTTTCAATTGTCGGTCATTGTACAATAACAAATCGCCTTCTTCTGATAAGTCTCCCTTCATCGAAAAGCTCGAGGAGATTTGAATATTGTCATCGTCTAGTTCAGGTAAAATAATGTTTCCTTTATTTAAACCACTCGTCTGAACATTTGTAGCGGAAATGTTGACCGGATTGATCATTCCAAAAGCATAAGCGTTTTTGTTTTGTCCTTCATGAAACATATTTAAATTTGTAATACTTAAAGAAGTATCCCCTACATCAACCCATGAACTTTTATCGATACGAATGAACGATGAGCCATCATTCGAATAGGTGCCATCAATGTTAACATTACTTAGTATGACATTACGTTGTAGACGACCTAAGTTAATACCGACCTCTCTAAATTGTTCAATGTAAATATTATCAATCGTTGTATTAAAGCCATTTTCTATATTAAGGGACCATGTTTGAATACCATAAGTATGAACCCCATTAATATGCCAACCAGCAGCACTTCCAATGTCGATTGCTGCCCAAGCATCTGTAGCTACAATAATGTTATTTAATACCCCATCGGTAATTTTGTTATTATCGGCTTCTCCTAAGAAAATCGCCGTATCGCCGGAGCTTCGAACGATGATATTTAGAAATTTGTTTTCGATTAGCGTACCAGTAGCTAATATCGTCCCATCTTCATGTTTATGGGACATATAGATCGCACGTCCACCGATGTTTATAAATTCTAAATTTTGATAGATTGACCAATATGAGATGCAATATAATCCGTGATTGTTCGGATTTTCTACATTACCTTCAAAAATAAGATTTTCTAAAAGTCCTCTAGCAGTAATTCCAGACGTTTTATCTCGTAACACACGATGCATGAGAATCGGTTTATCAGCTGTCGTTAAGCTTAACGTAGCACCATTCCCATTAATACGAGCCCAATTATAATAGAGTGTATCGTGTAGAATATATTTTCGAGGAGATAAAGTTACGTTTTGTTCATTTGCTTCCGCATAGTCAATCGCTCGTTGTAAAAACCCTTCATCACCTACTTCTCCCGGCAGCTTAGGAAAATTCTCGGGAATAACTCCTAAGCCTAAATTAATCACTGCCTCCCGTTGATCTAAAACTTCAAAGTTTTCGTTAAGCTCATTCATAGTCACTCCGCTGTTTTGATTGAAAAGATGTAACTTTAAATTTTTTGATTTATCACCACTCATTTCGCTTCCTCCTTATACGAATCATTCGTACTCTTTATATTGCTATATGTGCTCGGAACAACATTTACTGTATAGTTGTTAGTCAATATTTCTATTAGTTTCGTGATTGACAACATAATAGAAAGTAAATCTATATCATCTATATACAGATTCTCCTGTCAAAGGGAAGTTTTACTATTGTTTGTACATATCCTATTCTAGTTCCTTCCAATAAGCTAAGTTGGAAGCCTAAGATGGCATAATAAAAAAACACTCCTAACCCAAGGGATTTCCTTGAAATTAGAAGTGTTTTCTCTTCTCTTCATAAAAGTAACAATAAGCCACGAATGTTTAGCTAGCCACTAATTCAATACGAATTTTATCGGCAATCATGGCAATGAATTCTGAGTTAGTTGTGCGTTTGTATGACGTTTCTTCTATTATATATAGCCTATTACGTAAGTTCACCGTTCATTCTAACGGTTGCCTTCACGGTTAATAACGTTCCTTATTTATCGATTATTTTACACTAGTTTAACATGTATGTAAATCGATTTTCTATTATATAAGAAAAAAAGCGTAAGTCTCGTTAGAAACCTACGCTTAAAACGGATCACTCCGCAGTTACTCGAATACTATTACTTTATAGTGTCCTAGTTCATCTTCCGGTACAATCGAATAGACATATACTCCATTTTTCTCGGCATTAGCAAGAAACTCTATCAATTCTTTTGTACTCTTTACACTGTGAGTAATAGTAGTCGGCTTTTTTACTGCTATACGAGTCGGTTTTCGACTGTACATACTCTTATTCATACTTGCTCACCGAAAAAATTTCTCGCTCTCCTTTATACGCTCTATGCGTCATTCGCAAAATACGGTAAGGTAAGTCATAACCGCTCGCTTTTTGTTCTTCAAGGTCAACTAGATATTGTTGTGCCGGCGTGCGCAATTCTTTTAAAATGTGACTAATATAACGCAACTTTTTCTCGCTTGGTTCGTGTCCCGCTAATTGATCCGCTACACTTGGCAACTGCGATTTTACAACGGAAAGCGCTCCTTCACTCATTAAGTCTAGTTCCTTTTCGAACTTTCCTAACGCCTCTAATTTTTCGGACTCAGTGTATCCGAATCTTACTCCTAGAATTAAATCTTGTATAACGTTCTCCGCATATGCCTTTTCTTCCGACGTTGGATTAAACTTTGAAGTCTTAGCAGCAAATGTCGCCGACTTTATTTCTGCGTCAATTTCTGCGTAGAATCGTTCTTTAATCGCTTTTATTTGACCGTCCAACGTTTCACGGAGTTTTCCGATTTCATAGTCACGCACTTCGTCTAATTGGTAGTAAGGATTAGCCGACTTCTCAATTTTGGCTACCTCTTTCTTAAAACTACTTACTGCTCCCTCAATCTCACGTTTATACTTTTCTGCAATCGTCATAAATAAAATCATCCTTTTCTTAGTTATTTTTTCGTTTTCTTGCGTCGCAAAACTGTTAATCTATTACTCGTCGGCGTCTTTTCTGCGTTTATACTTTGGCAGACGTTCTCCGAATCGTGGAATCCCATTCTTATTGACGCCCGTTTGCTTAAAGTGTCGTTTCCGTTCGTCTTTATGAGGAATTCGTTTTTCTGTACGTCGTTGTTGACGTTCTAATTTCCGTTGTTCAGCAGTTTTTCGTTGTTCTACTCGTTGCCTCAACTGTTCAACCGCCCGTTCTTCACTCGTTTTAATGCGAGTAATTTGCGGTTGCTTGCCTTGCTTCATACTTCACTCTCTCCGTTTCCGTTAATTATTTCTCCCCAATGTTCGAGACACGCATTGAATACCCGAATCCCTTCCGATACTCTTTACGCCCTCGAACGCAATGGATCACTTAATACTTGCGTCAATTAGTTCGTTCGTTGGTTGGTGTCGGCAATCCGTAATGGCTGCGTTCTTCTTCCGTCATTTTAGAAATCTTATAAACTGTTACCGTACCGCCTTCCGTATACTTACGTCTTGTTTGAGACGGAGGAAGTGAGTCTTCGAAATCGATTACTCCGTCGTTTACTAAGTCGTAATAATTACGCAGTTTTATCACTCCCTTTCACTTCTTCATATCGTTTTGATACCGCAGATAATACACCGAAAACTTCTTCGGGTTCCTTTCCCGAACCGAATACCATTCTTTCTAATACTCGATTTTTAGCGCGAATACCGTGGTTTTGTGCGAACTCTGTTACGGGTTTATCCCTTTTAGACGAGTTACACGATGTACAAGCCATTGCGATATTATCGAATGTATTTGTACCGCCTTGTAATAATGGAATGATATGCTCGAGAGTTTTCTCACTTTGCTTACAGTGACGACCACAATAAACACAATCGTCCGCTCCAAGTGTGAATAAGACGTCATATAACGAAAGAGTGTCGGTTATAGGTTCGCCTAGTTCTTCCTCTGCCCTTTTTCGAGATACCCTTGCGGTTTTAAGCGCGACAGTGCATTTATAACGAAATGTACCTTTTCTTGCCTTTTCGCGTTCAACTACTGCAACTCTTTCGCAACTCGCGCAAATATAAGGCACCGTTCCATTGGACCTTACGTAAAACTCGCTAATTTCCTTTTCTTGTTCGCAGTTCCTACATACTTTAGTTTCAATCGATTTTTTGCTCATTCTATCAATCTCCTCTTTTCGTTTATCTGCATTCTTTCTCTAATGCGTCTAATTCTTTGGTAATATCTGCAACTAAGTCTAAAATCTCTCGATTAAAGAAGTAGCCTAACTCGGTCGCCTTTAATAACGAGTATAGAAAGTCAACTTTTATTCTTACTCGGTCTAAATCGTAAGTTATCCCGGGTCGTCTTAATCCGCTCATTCTCTCCAATTTAATCTCTCCTTTTAATCAGTTAGTAGTAGTTTTTAATGCGTATAAACGTTCGTCAGTTTCTTCTACGAATCTGTGAATAGTTTCGATAGGTACCGTAGCGCCCATTTTCTCTGCTAATACCGCAGCCATTAATACGTCGAGTTTAATACGTAGTTGATCCATTTGATTCATTACTTCCCTCTCCTTAACTTACTAATGTTATAAGTACGATAAGTTCGAACGATTCCTCGAAGTTTCCCCGTTGTAAGTTCGAATGCCTCCACTACTCGGTCGTTATACTCTTTCGTAATCGGATTCGTACCGTTTTCGACTTGATGTACGTAGCCCGTCGTATAACCAAGCAATTGTGCCATTTCTTCAAGTGATAATCGATACACCGAACGAATCACTTTCAGTTGTCGTCTGTTTAATTTCATTCTTCATTCCTCCTATAAAGTGTTTTTATCGCATTCAAAAAGGCTTTTACGTGTTAAATACGCAAAGCCTTCTTAAATACTTGTATTTTTCTAAATTCTTCCTTTTGCCCAATCGATTAGTAATCCCCTCATTCTACTGTTAGGAATGTACATCTTGATTGGTTCACCATTTCTTATTTGACTACGGAAAATCCACTGTAATAAATCACCCACTGCGTATAAATCTTCATCTACCGTTACTCCTCTATCTTGAAAGAATCCTTTTACATTCGGATTAAGATAACGGTTATATAGATAGGCAATATACTTTCTATCCGCAAAATCGTTAGTAGCCCGACAATTTAACGGAATAACAACTTGAGTTCCACTTGAAGTTTGTTTATAACCTTTAGGAGCAATAGTTTTTTCTAACTCATTAAGAGTAGAGTAATAAACCTCACTCTTTTTTGCTCCACAATCATTTTGAAAAAAACCATAAAGATTGTTTCTTATTTCTTTAAGTTTTTCTAAATCTGCGTTCCGTAACCAAGTGCTACTAAATGTATTCCCACGGTTACCTATATCATTCTTTCTCCCTTCATATATTGACATCAAAGAGAATAATCTCAAGCGATCCTCTTTTGAGGCATCGTACTCTACTAATTCATAGCGTCTATCCTCATTACAATTAACCGCCTTAAATTTGTACTCAAATCCGAACATATCAAAGTAATATCGCAAGATACTACCTTTAAATAGATAAGTCAGAACAATTACATTATCTATTGCACTGAAAACGTTCGGTGGAAATGCCCACGCAAAGAATGTATCTCTATGACAATAGAGGTTGCCTGCTTGTGCCATAATACGAATATCTGCGTATCGAGAGTCATCATTTGCGTCTCCGGTCCAAATAACTCTGTGACCGTCTTCAATTCTAATATCTCCACTGCGAATTAATTTCTCTATATCCGCTTTCTTTACACTTACGGGCTCAACAACGTCCATTGTTTCGTCAAGAATTAACGTATAGCCCCCATCTTTTAGTAGTTCAATTACCTCACCGTCTGCTGCTTGAAATAGGCTGTGCGTAGTCGCAATGTCTGCTCCCATCGTTAATAAACGTTTTAAGTCATCCATTTTACGCCCAGAATTTCCTTTAACAGACGGGGCCTCAAAGTCACGATTTTCTACTGCTCCTTGAATACGGTCAATTTCTGAAAGTAACGGAGTAATATAAATGAAACTCTCTGATTCACTTGCCTCATTCATATACTGAATTGCATAACTTGTTTTTCCAGTTCCCATTAGTGAATCAATTACTGTGATGTTTGTCTCTCTTTCCATCTTCATTCGCTCCTTCTTTTGTCAATTAAATAATGTTTAATAGATTTCCAAAAAAAATAATTCCTTCATTATATAGCCAGTGAAATGGGCTTTTACTAGTCAACTCACATTAAAAAAGGTACAAAAGTCCTATAAATTTTTATAGTATATTAATTAAAAGAAAATAAAATATCTCTCATAATATAACCCATGAAACGGGGTGTTTTTCGCCAACTTAATTGAAATTGTAAATAAAATGTAACATTTAACTCGAGAAACGGGACACTTTAGTCCGTTAAATTTTTTGCAACCCGAACGGTTTTATAACGCATTAATCCACTTAAAATCTTACTCTCTTTCTTTTAAGGGAAAATGCTCAGAAGCCTTGTGGCTCTAAGGTTCATTTTTTATTTTAGGAAATTTTCTTCCTAAATCTCGTTCTATACTTGCGATTGAGCGTAGCGAAATCGACGAACGGAGTGAGTTTATATTTTAAAAGATAAATTATTCGCTAACGCTCATAAGCGAACTCATAAATGAGTCCGCCAATTAGTCTAATAAATAATATTAAATACGAAATTTACAACGCAAAATAGTATAACTATATAAACGTTATTACCGATAATAACGCCCGACACGTTAATACCACAGTTAATACGTACTTATATAAAGACATAATCCGTTTATATTGCGTAGATATTCAGACACAATGCGTTCGAACATTCGAAATTATATTAGCGCGATTAACGGTATTACCTAGCTTTTAACTAGGATTTAAACCGCAATATTAGTAATTTAGGAGACAATACGATTAAAACCTACTTATCCACTTGGTTATAAAGTCCTATTCATCGAATCTAACTAGTTTATTTGCCGAACCCAATGCGTAATACTACACGAATTTAATACTAACAAAAGACACGAACCCTTGCTAATACTGCGTTTTAGGTAATCGCTATTTGCGTTAAAAATACGTCATATAACGTAGATATTACCTATTAACTCATAGGTATAATTATACTATAATACGTATATTTATGCAAATTATTTGCGCTAATATCGTAGTGATTTCGCTTAAAGTATCGGATATATTACCGGTTTTTATTGCGAATTAATGTCGGGCGCCATTCCCCGTCACGCACACGACTCGAAAACTCTAACGTCACTGTACTTTTCGGACTTTTGCGAATAAATAAAGGTAAATACGGCTCCTCTACGGTTATATAAACCTTGATACATGCGATATTATTACGTATTTGTAGGCGTCTGCATATTTATATACACGAGCGTTGACGCCATATGTCCAGTTATATCGGTTCTAATCCGCAGCTATACGAATTATATTCCCGCAAAACAAACGGCTATTTTTGTTTAGTTTTCTGCGAATTGACGATTTTCTACGAACGACTGCGTCTGAGAGTAATCGAGACGGGTAGTAGGTAGTAAATACATGTTTCGATTCGTCTGAGGACGGTTCTGAGGACATTTAAAGGCGGTTTTCTATTCCGAATGACCTCCGCAATCTGTGCGATAATCTTACGCGTAAGTACGAACGTCCCCCCTTCCGCAATTACCTCCGAATACAAAAACGGATCACCTTCCCATTCTGCGGAAAAATTTCGAGTAAAAACCGTAAATATTCTATCTTTCAAGTTACGAAAAGATTGCTTTTCATAACCTAGAAACGGTATAATATTTATAGAATATTTGAACGGAAAGAAGGCGTTAATTATGGGAGAAATTGTAAAGGTAGAAACGTTCTTAGAGGACAAGAAAGTAAATGAGGTTATTCAATCGCAAGTTGATAAGAAATTGGAAATGTACGAGGGCGATTTTAAAAGATTCAAAACCTATTGCGAGCAATCTAACCGCGCAATTACATTTGATTCATTAGAGAAATACTTATATCAAACGATTGAACAAGGACTTAAACTATCAACTTTCAACCGCAGAGCAGCAGGAATTACGTACTACTTAGAAAACCGTTTTAACCTCGTTCAATCAAACGAGCAAAGAAAACGTATTACACAGTTACGTAGCGTTTATAACGGAAAAGAACACGCAGAACAAAAACTAATGCGTGGTCAATCTGCCAAACGTAAAGACGAAGTTTTAGACGTAATCAATAAGTTAGACACTCGAGCGCGTGCAATTAGTTATTTGAACCTTATTACTGCGTGTCGTCCTTCGGAAATGATTGCGATACAAATAAAGCACATCGATTTAGATAACCACTCTATAAGTGTTTATATGCAAAAGCAAAGCGAATGGAAAACGAAGCGACTTACACTCGATTGCGTTAATGCAATTCGTAAATACTTGAGAGAGTACGGATTATCCGGAAATGACTACTTTGTGTGCCGTACGGATCGTCACGGACACGTCTATAAAGATACGCCTATAAGCGATACCGCCTATCGTAAGGCGATTCATAATTGGCTAGGATTTGCGCCGTATTCCCTCAGAAAGACACAAATAACGTCTATGCACGAAAACGGAGCAGACCTTGCTACTATCGCAAAACAGAGTGGTCATAAATCGTTAGAAACAATTACGAAACATTACCTCGAAGTAAACGACACAACCGTCGATAAATACTTATAATAGTCGTAAAGAAAAGAAAGGCGTAACTAAGTGTTACGTCTATTTACGTTTATATCCTTCCGCTATTACTGCGCATTAATGACGACATAGGAGATGTACACGGACGCAGAGGACGTCAGTACGAACGATTCACTCCCCCGGGGGCGGTTCCGATTACGAGCGCGCGTCGGGTCCGCAATCATTTCCGACAAAATTTTTAAAGTCGGAGGTCCCCTCGGTATCCATGCCGTCACTGCCGAACAATTTCTAAATTACCAAAATAGAGCAAACTTCGATAAAATCAACGCATGACCTCGCAGAAGTCGTTTTAAGCACATTTAAGCTAACGGTAGTATTAATACCTATCTAAAGATTAAAACGTCTTAGAAAGGCTTGCAGACGTCTTAAAATGCTTCCGCCCGATTTTAAACCCCGCAGAATAAGTTCTAAACACGTTTTTTGTGTCAATAATGGAAATTCCTTACCGCATACAAAAACGCCTTAGAATGGAATCTGAGCGTTCTCAGTACGTTCTATTTGCGTTTGCCTTCCGCAAAATGGAAGTATGTAAAACGGATCATCTACGATATAATTCGTCTTTTTTCCGCATAATCCGAATCTCCCGAACATACACTTGCGATATAGCGGAGACGCCCATAGCAAAGTGGCGAAAATTTCCGCTTATTTTTGTGTTCATATCGCTATTGGCGGTTCTGTATATACCTCCGTTTATGAACGGTAAACCTTAAAAAAGGACGTTACTCCCCCGGGGGATTCAGTAAACAACCGTCTACCGAATCCGCAACTATTTCCGTCGTTGTACTCCGGTTTGACTGCCCATTTAAAAGAATCAATTACTTTGTTATCCGATTTTCATTGCATTTCTAGTTCATATTTTTTTATAGAATAGTCCATTATTATGTAATAACATGTGATTTCAATTAGTTTCTTTAAATCTCTAATGTCTTTATCTTGCCATTTTCTAATATAATGCGTTTCATCATTTCCTATCCACGCTGCCCTTTTTGCAGCAGCTTTAATTCTCGGTTCTTCGATATACTTATTAATACACTGACCCAATAATAGGTTTTCAATAGAATTTATAGTATCTTGATTATCTTTATTCTTAAGCTTCGCAAAATCTTTAATTAAAAACTCCAATGCTTTTCTATATCCCATTCCGCATATATGATTTAAACCTAATTCTTCTGCTTGAATAGCTTGATTATAGATTTCAATAAAATTATGTGAAACCTCTTTTATTACATCATCTTCATAACTATTAATCTTATGCTTAGGAAAAATCTCTTTTAATTCAAATTTTGGAACTGTTCCTCTTATAATTCTTTCTCCATTATATTCTACCAAAAATATTTTTTTACAAAATTCCCAAGAGCATTGATAAATTACGTAAAGGATTTCGAATTTTTTTTCAATGTTATTAGAAATAATTGCTATAATTTCTGGTTTATTTACTACATTACAATGGGGACAATTATTATAATGTTGTGCATTAAAGTATCTATCTAAATTTTCATTTTCTTCGGGGTAAATAATATGTTTTCTCAAAACAATGACCTCACATTTATTAGTTTTAAATTATTCGCAGAATTTCTTTACAAGTCTATCAATAGTAACTCTCATGTCTAAACAATCTTTTTTAGTTACGTAATCTGATTCATATTTATTACTATGTACTAAATTTCTATTCTGTCTAGCTTTACTTAGTATTTCAAATTCTTTGATTGTGATAATATCTGTAGTTTTAGCCCTCTTTAATAATTTCTCTAATGTATTATTTTCAGTAGGAAAATCTAATTTCGCGTGTAGCATACCTTCTATTACTGCTGCAACACTTAACGAAAATGCTAGCCATATTTGATTTTCAAATGTTTTTGTCATCTCCTCATAAAATTGACCCAATCTTTCTCTGAATTTCATGTTACTTATCCAAGGAAATAAAGCCCCGTAATCTCGAATGCCTTGATAGTATATTTCAACATAAATTTGTGAATCATCATCTATTTGATATTCAGAATCGATTTTAATCGTATTATCTTCAATGTCATCTATAGTTACACCCGTAGTAGAGTTATTTACTGTAACAGTAGCATATTCTATTGAATAGGCATTCAATATAGGGATTTCTAATAGAATTTGGTATTCATATTTAGCTACTTGTGCCCTATCTAACTTTTTACAACTTAACTGATTATTATTAAGTTCAAATAATGTACTTTTCATAAAATCACCCATATTAATTATTATTTTTATAATCTAATTAAGAAAAGCTAAATACTAATCCATTCTTTTATTTCTTTAACAGTTTGATATAATTTTTTATACCATTTACTACCTTCTAAATACTCTTCACCTTTTTCAGTAAGTTTTGAATTATATATATAAATAGTATTATCTGCATAAAATGGCTTAGTTAGATAATTTTCTCTTACTAAAAAATTAACTTCTTCATTGAAAACATTCCAATCAAATCCTAAATCCAATTCTTTAAAATTGTTTTCATTTATATTTTTGAATAGCTCCCCCTTTTCTGTTTCTTTTAAAATTACGATTCTAACCTTATCTTTATTCATAGACAATTTTCACCTCAATAAATTATTTTAACTCTCTATTTATTATACTTTTTTTCCAATTTTCCCTAAACAACTATTTATTATTAGCAGTACTTTCATAAAATAAATTTCATTTGCAATGGTTATACTTACTTAAACGTAAAAAAAGGACTGATATTAAATGCATTTTGTAATTGGCATTGGCATTGGCGCTGCAATTGGCATTATTGTTAATATTCTTGGATAGATAAAAATGACCGTCCTCCACAAGTTGGATAGACGGTTTTATTATAAAATCTATTACTTTTATTAGTTAAGAGTTCTTTATATGGGAAATTGTTTCTCTTTCTTTTTCTAAATATTCATTAAGAGGTATAGCCTCTATCTCTGCTGATTTTCTTAATGATAAATAGTTGATTTCTTCTTCTTCAATATTTGTTATTTTTTCTTTTTCAGCACCAGTTATTAACTCTTTTTCTAGCAATAAATCAAGTAACTTATTTATTATTATTTCTTGTCGTAATATTGTTTTAGATAAATTTCGGTATCTTAAATTATTCATTATAACCTTGTCTGTAAAATTTGGTGTTTCATTTTCATTTTGCTCATCAAATTTACAATCTACAAAATTTAGCCGTACATCATAGCCATTTTGGTTCGAATTTTTACTATATAGTAGTTGACCAAAACGCCCATTGAAGATTTTCTCAGAAATTTGCGTTTCAAAATAAGATCCTGGCTTATTAAATTTTCTATAAACCTCCAAAAATTCCAAGAAATTATTTTTTGATACATATGAATCAGTAATTATTAATAATCCATCTTCCATTTCATACATCTCATTTATAGTTATCTCTACATTTTGAATTTTTACAACTACCATAAGTCACCTCAATGTTTATATTTAACTAAATTTTACATTAAGTTACATCAAAAGTATAATATTTCTCCCAACTTAATTTAATTAATAAAACTAGACAACCGCTCCCACCTACTAGCAGAATAGCTGCTCGCTCTAGGAAATGGGCGCATAGTAGTTACCTTACTATCTAAAACTCGTAATAGAGTAATAGTCAGTAGGTAAACTACACGAATACTAGCGTCATAGTGACGTCTGAGGTTTCTGTTCGTCTTGTTTTGTAGGAAACTTTCGTTTCTCGCACTCTCGCAATATTATCGTCCATTACGTGCGGTTAGTCGTTTACGATCCGCATAAGTGCGATTACCCGAGCCGTAACTCGCCGATAATCCACCGCGCCTTTAGTGGCAGCGCTCGCCAATTCGTCGCTTACCGTAAACAAGAAAACGGCTTGACTAGCGATATATTCCGTAGTTTGCGTTGCGACGGACGGCGCTGACCAGTTTTGATTTACGTCGAATTAGTGGGCAACCTCGACGGAGTACGTTCCTAAAAAAGACAATAGGAAACTAGACGTTTGCCATATCGCTTTTTTGACGATATAATAAACGCATATAATACTCGTATTAAGTTATGAGTTTTACACTTTCGTTGGGTAGCGGTTAGTGTAGTCGTCTAAAGTCGAAGCGTTAGTGCGCCTCGGCTTTTTCTTGTTGCTAAATATCTAAATTCTCTAAAGGACTGTGTTGTCTGTATTTCTTCATAATTTCACGGTCTGAAAAGTCTAAATAAATTGAAGACGTCACTTCAACACTGGCATGTCCTAGCAAACGTGATAACGTTGATAAATCTCCTCCATTAATTAAATAACGCTTAGCAAAGTTATTGCGTAGTAAATGAGGTGTAACTTCTAAACCAACATCACGACTTCGCAATCTAAACGAACGTTCTACGCCTTCTATACGTAACTTTGTACCTCGATTAGTAGGAAAAACGTAAGGACTATCTGTATATCTGTCCTTATAAGCAAGCCACGATTTAAGATGATTCCTTGTTTTCTGCGAATAGTAAACAAAACGTTGTTTCCCCGATTTAGTTTTACGTAATAACAACGCATTCCCTCTTAAGTCAATATCCGACGAAACAACTTCTAATAGTTCTCCAATTCTTGCGCCCGTATCGAATATTAATCGAGCAATAATCCAATCACGATACTGATCCATTTTTGTTACGTCGAATGAACGGAAAAATTGTTTCAATTCGTTATCGTCTAGCATAACTTTCGCTTTTCGTTCCGGTTTAACGTTTTTCAGTTCTTTTAATGGATTGTTTCGAATAATTCGCTCGTTATATAAATGCGAATAAAACGCTTTAATATTGCGAACATAATTTGCGATTGTCGTTTTACTAACGGGCTTTCCATAATCACTTCGACGCTCCGGATAATTGTTTGGTTTGTCATTGGAACTAATTTGAAACTTTCCGCGTTCCTCAATTGAACGGATATAAGCGCGAACATGTTCTATATTAACGTCTTTTACTTCCTTGATTTCGAAAGTCTCCTCTAAAAAACGTGCGAATAACTTTAACGTTTGTTCATACGACTTTAGTGTTTTTGTCGAAAGTCCTTTTGCGGAACAATCCAACATATAACGGTCAATTTCAACTAAAAATGGACTAATAGACATAAATAAAAACGCCTCCTTAAACAGTCGTTAATAACCGTTTAAAAAGGCGTTTTTAGTTACGTAATATAATCATTATATAAAATAGATTCACCGGTCATTCTGCGCTATGCCTTGCGGTACAAATACCGTCACACCAACCTTAACTTGCCACTAATTCAATACGAATTTTATCGGCAATCATGGCAATGAATTCTGAGTTAGTTGGTTTTGATTTTAAATGGTGGACTGTATAACCAAACATTTGGGAAATCGATTCGTAATTTCCACGGTTCCACGCCACTTCAATGGCATGACGAATTGCTCTTTCTACACGAGAAGGAGTTGTACCGAATTTTTTTGCTATCTCTGGATATAAAATTTTTGTCACAGAACCTAACAATTCAATGTCATAATAAACCATTTGGATTGCTTCCCTTAAATATGAATAGCCTTTAATATGAGCAGGAACACCAATTTCCTTTATAATTGCAGTAATCGTTGTGTCAAGTTGCCGTTGATTTACTTTAGCTTGTCCATCCGGTTGAAGAATACTTTGTCTTTTTACACTCTCTGTTTTTTGACCCGCACAGTGTAATATTTTTTGTACAAGCTGATCGAACTCAAATGGTTTTAACATAAAGTAGGAAGCACCATATGTAACTGCTTGCTTCATTACATCTTCTTGTCCAAAGGCTGTTAACATAATCACTTGTGTTTTCGCAAGACGATCGTCGCTATACATAGCCTCAAGTACGCCAAGTCCATCTAAGTGTGGCATGATTATATCAAGCAGTAATACATCAGGTTGAAATTCTTCTAACATTTTAATACAAAGCTTACCGTTTGCTGCAGTTGCTACTACTTCAATATCAGGATGATTTTCAAAAAATTGCTCCATCGTTCTGACTAAATCGCGGTTATCGTCGGCAATTGCCACTTTTACTTTCGCCAAAAAAATTCCTCCTTAGATTCAATAATACAAGTATTCTACTTAATTAGTATTCCGTCTCATTTTATGCCACAGTTTTACTATACTTGACAATTGTAATTTCGACATCAGTTAGAAAATTCCTTTAATTTATAAAAAAATGATAAACTAGTCCGAAGGTTTCATGTTTTCTCGACATTATTTTTGAATTCCTCTTAATTAAACTATAACAAAAAACATTTCACGTCATGATTTTGTTATAAATAACAAAAAAAGACTACACTTTTCATGAAAAGTGTAGTCTTTTTGCTTATTTCGGTTTTTTCTTTAACATTTCTGTAACCGTAATTGCTGCCCCTTTAGATGGTTGTTCGACAAACATATGCGTTACCGCACCTACAAATTGTCCTTTTTGTATAATCGGGCTGCCACTCATCCCTTGAAGGATACCACCTGTTTTTTCTAATAATTCTTTATCGGTTACGACAAACTGTAAAAAATTATCTTCGATTTTGGTTATGTCTATTTCAAAGGCTTCCACTTCCGACCCTTCAATAGCCGTATAAAGTTCTGCCTTACCGAGCTCAATTTCTTCTTCGTTCATAATATCAATTGGTTTGCGTAAACTTTCTTTTAAGTCGCTTTCCCAGCTACCGAAAATGCCATATAAGTCGTTGGATTTAACATTTCCTAAACGAATGTTGTTATGATCAATAACGGAAATTTTGTAACCAGGATTTCCCGGACTGCTTTTCTTGATCTGTTCTATGGAGGCTAAAAAGATGGAACCGTCCGTAAAGTCTGGGGGTTCATTTAAAACACCATCGATTATTTGGTGACCCAAAGCACCATATTGTTTCGACTCTGGATCTATAAAGGTTAATGTACCTATGCCATCTGTTTCATCTTTCAAAAACGGTAAAATATTATTTGCTTGTTCACTTGTTAATGAAAGCTCTCGTTTTTCTTGGGCTTTCTGTTTTACGGATAATGTAAGTTCATTCGAGGAAATTTGATCTTTTATTTTTTCGACAGATGTTACAGATGAACCGTTTACTTCTGTAATGACGTCACCCTTCTTTAACCAATGTCCATTTGGTAATAAAACATCGTGGGCAACGTATACAAATGGCAATTGTAACTGTATCCCAATTGATTCACCCATTGGTATTAATTTCTTCGCAAAGGCTTCTGCATTTGGCGAAAAAATAAATACCATGAATAGGACCAAAGACAACAGATTACGCAAATGGCATTTCATAGTCCACCTCCTTTAAGATTTGTACATTTACTATGTGTCACTTGTACATCATTAATGAGAGGTAAATATTTGTCGTCTAAACAATTAAAAAATGTGGATAAAGGAGTAGCCATTTAGCTACTCCTTTTACTTTTTTAAATTGGACAAATATTTTTTTCAAACGATGGAAAACTAAATTTACTACGAAAACAAATGTTGCATCTCTTTTTTGCGCACTTTTGCTAACTGCAGAAGCTCGGAAGCATGTTGTAAAGTTAAATCTGTAATTTCAGATCCGCCCATCATACGACTTATTTCTTCTATACGATTTTGCATATCGATATTGGAAACCGTCGTATAAGTTCTATTTTTCTCCACTTGTTTGCGGATTAAATAATGTTGGTCGGCCATAGCAGCTACTTGTGGTAAATGGGAAATACAAAGCACTTGTGAAGAGATGGAAATGGCAGCAATTTTCTCTGCAATTGCTTGAGCTACTCTTCCACTTACTCCTGTATCAACTTCATCAAAAATAATTGAAGTAATACCATTTGAAGAAGAAAAAATCGTTTTTAAAGCGAGCATAATTCGAGATAATTCACCGCCAGATGCAATTTTTGGTAATGATTTTGGCGGTTCCCCTACATTTGTTGATATGTAGAATGATACATAGTCTTTCCCATTCACATCAAAACTATGTAAGGAATCAAAATTAACAATAAACTTAGCTTTTTCCATATGTAAATCTCGCAATTGACCCATGATGGCTTCACTAAGTTTTGAAGCACAATGCTTTCTTTTGCTCGTAAGTTGCTTTGCTAATTGCTCCAATTCCTCTTCCATTTTAGCTAATTTTATTTCGTTATTTTTAATCGTTTCATCTCGATTTTGTAATTGAACTAACTCATCGGTAATTTTTTCATAATAATTTAATATTTCTTCAACGGTTGTCCCATATTTTCTTTTCATCGTTTGATATTGAGCTAATCGATGTTCTACTTCGTTCAATCGATTTGGATCGAATTCCAATTCATCTATAATATTTTTAATTTGATGTGCCGCATCTTGTAATGCATAAAAGGAAGTTGTAACAGCCTCAGATGAATCTTTAAATTGCTCATCCAACTCTACGATATCATCCAACGCATTCATCGCATCACCAATATTATCTAATCCTTTTAATTCCCCAGAAATCGCCTCATAGGCAATATTAGCCCGTTCAAAAATTTTATGGAAATTAGATAACCGTTTCCGTTCTTCTAATAGTTCCTCTTCTTCCCCTAATTTCAGATTAGCTTCTTCCAGTTCATTCATTTGAAATTGATATAAATCTATTCGTTGGGCTGTTCTTTGTTCATCAATATTAATAGCTGCTATTTCTCGTTTGAAGTCACGATACGCTTGATACTTTTGAGTGTACCGTTCTTTCAATTCTGCTATTTCTTGATGGGCAAAATGATCCAGTAAATGAATATGCTGCTTTTCATCCATCAGCTCTTGACTTTCATGTTGACCATGAATGTCAATTAATGTTGAGCCAATATCTCGTAAAACGGATAACGGAACGAGTTTACCATTGACCCGGCATACACTTTTACCATTTTCATTAATATCCCGGCGAAGTATAATCGTTCCTTCTTCACTTTCAAGTCCAACTTCTTCAAGTTTTTCGTAAATTGGATGATGTTCATTTGTCATCATGAACAGTCCTGTTAATTCTGCTTTTGTGGCACCATGTCGAATAAATTCTGAAGAAGCTCGTCCACCAGCAAGGAGATGAACGGCATCAATAATAATCGATTTTCCCGCACCTGTTTCACCAGTTAAAACGGTTAGACCATCAGAAAAATCAACTGTTAAGTCATCTATAATAGCAAAGTTACGTATACTAAGCTCTTTTAACAAAAATCCTTCACCTCTTAAAATACCCTTTTACTAAATTAGTAAAATTTATGAGATTCATTTAAATTAAAGTAAATCTAAAATACGTTCTTTTACAATTTCACGATCTTCTTCTCTACGACAAATAATAAGAATCGTATCATCTCCTGAAAGGGTTCCTAAAATCTCTTTCCATTCTAAATGGTCGATTAAAACCGCAATCGCATTCCCATTCCCTGGTAAAGATTTTAACATTAAAAAATGGGATACACCATCAATGCTTACGAAGGAATCTGCTAAAGCTCTTTGTAGTTTTTGCAATGGATTAAATCGTTGATCGGCAGGAAGACTGTATTTATAACGGCCATCTTGGAGGGGAACTTTTACTAAATGTAGTTCTTTTATATCCCTCGAAACAGTTGCTTGTGTAACGTTATATCCATTTTGTTTTAAACGATCTACTAATTCATCTTGCGTTTCAATTTCATTATTTGTTACAATTTCACGGATTCGCATATGACGTTGGCCTTTATTCATCCTGTTCACCTCTTATGAATATATATGTATATTTATACTAACATTCCACCTATAAAACCTCAAGAAAAAGTGGATGACCCTTATATGAAGAGTCACCCACTTATTTTGGGTATCATAAATTTTCATGTATACCAATTATCCAATAGTTATTTTAATTCACTATGTGCTGCTTCTACAATCTCTTTGAAGTTAGTAAAAGGTTCTACTTCTTCATTCGCTTTTGGATTTACTAAATGGAATAAAAATTCAATATTTCCTTCACCGCCTGTTATCGGTGAATAAGAAGCATTTTTTACAACAAATCCGATATCCGTTGCCATTTTAGCCGTATCTTCTAATACTTGTAAATGAATTTTCGGATCACGGACTATGCCTTTTTTCCCTACATTTTCACGCCCAGCTTCAAATTGTGGCTTTACTAGCGCCATCACATCTCCACCTGGCAATAAAATTGTTTTTAAAACCGGTAATATTAAAGAAAGGGAAATAAAAGAAACATCAATCGTTGCAAATTCCGGCAACCCTTCTGTGAAGTCTTCCGGTTTAGAATATCGAAAATTTGTTTTCTCCATTACCGTAACCCGTTCATCGGAACGAATTTTCCAAGCAAGCTGATTCGATCCGACATCGAGGGCATAACAATGTTTCGCCCCATTTTGTAAAGCACAGTCCGTAAAACCACCTGTTGATGAACCAATGTCCAACATCAATTTTCCTTCAACGGACATATCAAACACTTCTAATGCCTTTTCCAGTTTTAGACCTCCACGACTGACATATTTCAGTTGAGACCCTTTTACTTGGAGAGGTGCATCGATAGAAATCTTTTCACCAGCTTTATCGATACGGGTTTCATTGGAATAAACTAATCCCGCCATAATAGAGCGTTTTGCTTTTTCACGAGTTTCACATAATCCTCTTTCAACAAGTAATATGTCCACCCGCTCTTTGATTTGTTTCGTCATACTAATTTCGTTCCTACTTTTTTGTTACTATTCGCCAATTTTCGAAGGCGTTCAACGGCTTCTTCTTTTGTAAGATGAATTTCTTCCAATAACAAATCAACGCTACCTTGTTCAATAAATTGATCTGGAATACCCATTCGGTCGATTTCCACATCTAAGTATTTATTTTCACTAGCAAACTCAAGAACCGCACTACCAAATCCACCTTGAAGAACAGCTTCTTCAATCGTTAAGATTGGAACCTTTTTCGCTAATAATTCATGTAGCATATCAACATCTAAAGGTTTAATGAAACGAGCATTCACAACTTTTACATCAATTCCTGCTTGTTCTAATTCTTTAGCAGCATCCATCGCCATTGGAATTGTCGTACCAAAGGTTAAAATCGCAACATCCTTACCTTCTTTTAGTATTTCCCAGCTACCGATAGGGATTGTTTTCATTTCTTTATCCATCGGTACACCATAACCGTTACCACGAGGATAACGTAGCGCAATCGGTCCATCATTATATTCAATCGCCGTTTTTACCATATGTTGACCTTCATTTTCATCCTTTGGCATCATAAGAACCATATTCGGTAAATGTCTTAAGAACGCGATATCGAATACACCTTGGTGGGTTTCGCCATCCGCACCAACTAAACCAGCACGATCAATTCCAATGAATACGTTTAAGTTTGGTCTTGCAATATCATGTAATACTTGATCATACGCCCGTTGTAGGAAAGTAGAATAAATAGCTAAATACGGTTTCATTGCTTGAGTAGCAATACCTGCTGCCATCGTTGTTGCATGTTGTTCAGCAATCCCAACATCAAAGAAACGATCAGGGAATGAACGTTGAATTCCTTCCATTTTTGAACCAACCGGCATCGCGGGTGTAATAGCCACAATCCGTTCATCATCTTCCATTAGCTTACGAACTGATTCCGAAACTAAGCTGCTCCAACTTGGACCTTTTGCAGAAGATTTAACAAAGTCACCAGTTTCCATCTTATAAGGACCTGTACCATGCCATGTCCCTACAGTATCTTCTTCAGCTGGTTTATACCCTTTTCCTTTTTTCGTAATGACGTGAACAATGACAGGACCTTTTACTTTTTTCGCATACTCAAGCGATTTTTCTAAAGCTTCAAAATCGTGTCCGTCAATTGGACCTAAATATTTAAAGCCCATTTCTTCAAAGAATACACCTGAAACAACTAAATATTTTAAACTGTCCTTTACTCGTTCAGCAGTACTCGCAACTTTTCCACCTAACACAGGAATTTTTTTCAATAGTACTTCCAATTCCTCTTTTGCCTTTGAATACTCTTTTGCTGTACGCAGTCGACCTAAAATATTGTGTAATGCACCAACGTTTGGAGCGATAGACATTTCATTATCATTTAAAATGACAATCATGTTCTTTTTTTCATGGCCAATATGGTTTAGAGCTTCTAAAGCCATTCCACCTGTTAATGCACCGTCTCCAATAATTGGAATAACATAATTTTTTTCTTTTTTAATATCACGAGCAATAGCCATACCCATCGCAGCAGAAAGAGACGTGGAACTATGGCCAGTTTCCCATTCGTCGTGTTCACTTTCACTGCGCTTTGGAAAGCCGCTTAGACCTTTAAATTGTCGTAAAGTATCAAATTGATCTGCGCGACCTGTTAATATTTTATGAACATAAGCTTGGTGCCCTACATCCCATAAAAATTTATCCTTCGGACTATTAAAAGCCTTATGCAATGCGATCGTTAACTCAACAACACCTAGGTTTGGGCCAATATGTCCCCCTGTAATCGAACATTTTTCAATAAGAAAAGAGCGAATATCACTTGCTAGTGACTCTAACTCTTTTCTATTCATATTTTTCAAAAAGGATGGACTAGTAATTTTGGTTAAATCCATCTCACACACACCTTTTCATAATTATTAATCAAAGAAAACGTTTTTACTATTATACCAGTGAAAACTTTTAATCAAAAGAATTTGCTATTTTTTAATTATTTCGATGAACAATATATTGGGCAAACTCCTTTAATAAAGAAGTGTCCTTCTCCACTCTTTCTAGCGCTTCTATGGCAAAATGATAGTGTTCTTCTAACTTTTGCTTTGCTCCTTCGAGAGTAAGTAATGCTGGATACGTGCTTTTATTACTTTTTTCATCTTTCCCAGCAGTTTTTCCAAGTTCTTCAGAAGTGGCGACAATATCTAAAATGTCATCTTGGATTTGGAATGCTAAGCCGATATGGTGGGCATATTCTACTAATGCCGCCCGTTCTTCTTCACTTGCATTTGATAAAACAGCACCTGACTCTATACTAAAACGTAAAATTGCTCCTGTTTTATTTATATGGACATGTTCAAGCTCAGGTAAATTTAATTGACGAGATTCCCCATCGATGTCTAATACTTGTCCACCAACCATACCTTCAGCACCTGAAGCGATACTTAATAAATTAATTAGCTCAACCCGTTGATTGGATGGAACGTTTTCCATTCTCGCTAAAATACCAAAGCTTAATGTGTTTAGCGCATCGCCAGCTAATGTTGCTAATGCTTCACCGAAAACAATATGATTTGTCGGTTTACCTCTTCGCATATCATCATTATCCATACTTGGTAAATCATCGTGGATAAGTGAATATGTATGAATCATTTCCACAGCTGCACCGACAGTTAATGCTTCTTGTTGTTTATTTTGAAACAAATCACATACTGCTAAAACAAAAAGGGGGCGAATTCTTTTCCCGCCAGCTTTTAACGAATAGAGCATAGATTCTTTTAATTGTTCTGGCGCTTTAATACATTGAACTAATGAGTATAACTCATTCTCAATTTTAGGTAAATTATCAGCAATAAATTCCTTTATACGATTTGTCATAGCTATTCCTCTCCGTTTGTTGGTTCAAAAGGTTGTTTCTCACCTTGGTCGTTTACTATCGATATTAATTGTTTTTCCGCATTTTGTAACTTTTCATGACAAAAATGGGATAATTCCATTCCATTTTTATATAAATCAATCGCTTCTTCTAAAGGGACGTCACCTTGTTCCAGCTTACGTACAATTTCTTCTAATTCGGACATAGCTTGTGCAAAGGACTGTTCTTTTTTCATTATTTTTCCCCTCCTTCATGAATTTCAATAATTTTTGCTTGAACTTTTCCATCATGGAAATGAATGTCAATTTCTTCATCTTTTGATAATTGCGTGACAGATTTAACGACTTGTTGCTCTTTATAAGTAACACTATACCCTCTTGTCATAATTGATAATGGGTTTAACGCCTCTAAAGTTCTTACATTTGCACCATATTGATCTTTCTTTTTTTGTAACAGAGACAAAACGGAGCGGGTTAATAAATCGGTCATATGATTAATTTGTTTATAATTATACTGTATTTCATTTTTAGGCGAATGGGATTTTATCGTCGAATCAAGTTTTTGTAATGCATTATACTTTTTCATCAAATACATTTGAGAGGCTCTACCTAGTTGCATATCCAACTGTACAATTTTTTCTATAAAGGGACGATATAGCCTTTCTGGTGTTGCCAATGGATAAGCATTTTGCAGTTTCTTTAAGCGGCTCCGCTCAAACTGGACTAATGCTGATGTCATTTGTTGCAATCTGGATTTATTAGATATTATTCGTTGAATTAACTCATGTTGGTTAGGAACAGCTAACTCTGCTGCTGCAGTTGGTGTCGGTGCACGAAGGTCCGCAACAAAATCTGCAATTGTCGTATCCGTTTCATGTCCTACCGCACTAATAATGGGAATTCTACTTTCAAAAATAGCTTGGGCAACGATTTCTTCATTGAATGCCCATAAATCCTCTATAGAACCGCCACCTCGACCTACGATTAAGACGTCACATAACTGTTGATTGTTCGCCAACTGAATATTTTTCACAATATTGGGCGCAGCATTTTCACCTTGAACAACGGTTGGGTAAATAACGATTTCCGCTAAAGGATAGCGTCTGTTAATCGTTGTACATATATCTCTAATGGCTGCTCCCGTTGTTGCAGTTAACACGCCAACGGTATTCGGAAATTTAGGAATCGGTTGTTTAAAATTCGGATTAAAAAATCCTTCCTTTTGCAATCTTTCTTTTAATTGATTAAAAGCAACAAATAAGCCACCTACACCATCGGGTTCCATCGTTTGCACATACAATTGGTAAATTCCCGATGATTCGTACACATTGACTTCCCCTCGAATATAAACCTGCATCCCCTCTTCAGGCTTAAATTTCAATTTACTTGCTTGTGTACGAAACATAGCAGCTGTAATTCTTGCTGCATCATCTTTTAAAGTAAAGTATATATGGCCAGAACTATGTATTTTTACATTGGAGAGCTCACCTTTTACATACACTTCACGTAAATGAGGATCTGCATCGAATTTACGTTTTATATATTTTGTTAGGGCTTTCACAGTTAAATAAGAAGACGTTGTCATATGTACGGCTCCTCCAACTTAAAATTAGTATTTGTATGAAACTATCAAAATCATTTCATTCCAAAAGAAAAGCTGTTTCTCTTTTAGAAAAACACAATTTGTCGCTTAAAAGGGCAAATTGATGTATTTTCTTATGCGGAAAACTTATAGGTTCATATCCGCGCAGAAAAACAGCTTCTGTTTCTATAGTTTACATGTTTTCACCTTATTTGTCCTGTACTAAGGTGTTCTCTGCTGATTGTACAGTGTTATAAAGTAACATTGTAATCGTCATTGGACCTACACCGCCAGGAACAGGTGTAATATGGGATGCGATTCCATCAACTGCTTTGAAATCTACATCTCCAGTTAATTTATTATGATCGTCTCGGTTAATACCTACATCAATGACAACAGCACCAGGTTTCACATGCTCTTTTGTAATAAAGTTAGCTCTTCCAACAGCTGCGATTAAAATATCCGCTTGCTTTGTAATGGAAGGTAAATCCGGTGTTTTGGAATGAGTATATGTAACAGTAGCATCTTTTTGAAGTAACAGTTGTCCCATTGGTTTTCCAACAATATGGCTTCGACCAACTACAACTGCGTGTTTACCAGCGATGTCTATCCCTGAATATTCAAGTAATTTCATCACACCAAATGGCGTACATGGTAAATATGTCTCTTGGCCTAACATCATTTTCCCTACACTTACTGGAGAAAAACCGTCCACATCTTTATCAGGGGAAATCGTTGCGATGACTTTGTCTTCGTCGATATGTTTTGGTAATGGTAATTGTACTAAAATTCCATGAATATCGTTGCGATGATTTAATGAACGAATTTGTACAAGCAATTCTTCCTCTGTCACATCTTCCGGTAGTTGGATCAGTTCAGAGAAAATTCCAATTGCTTCACAAGATTTTTGTTTATTTCGAACGTAAGTTTGTGATGCTGGATTATTACCGACTAAAATGACAGCTAAACCAGGTGTCACTCCTTGTTCTTTTAACAATTGAACTCGCTCGGCAATTGATTTTCGAATTTCTTGGCCAATTTCTTTTCCGTTAATGATTGCACTAGACATCTTCTGATACTTCCTTTCAAAGGACTATTGTTGTGTGAATTTTGATAGAACACCATTGACAAATTTGCTAGACTTTTCATCGCCAAATGTTTTACAAAGCTCAATCGCTTCGTTTAAAACAACACGGCTCGGTGTATCTTGCATAAAGAGTAATTCATAAACTGCCAATCTCAATACCGTTCTTTCGATTTTAGGTAAACGGCCGAGTGACCAGTTTTCTAAATTTCGACTAAGTTTTTCGTCGATTTCTTTTTGATTTTCTGTAACACCTTGTACTAATTGTTCGAAAAATGCATCGGATTCTTCGTCATTTAGTACGTGTCCAATCGCTTCCTGTAATGTTAGATCTGTGTTGTCTAACTGAAACAGTACTTGCACAGCTTTTTCGCGCGCATCATGTCGTTTCATGTATAAATCTCCTTCATTAGTAACATTAAGTCCTATAATAACATATTTTAGCTATTCTAACACAGCTTCAAACGAACTTTTAAAAAATACGAACAGTAACATGATTTTTATTTAACTGGATAGCATTTTCTTTCATTTTTGAATGTTCGAGAGAAGAGTATTATGCTGTGTTTCCTTTTAACATCATTTAAAGACTTGTGCCGCCTTGACCGCTTTTTTCCATCCTTCATACAATGCTTCTTTTTTCTCCGCTTCCATTTCAGGAACAAATTTTTTGCCGATATTCCAGTACTTTGAAATCTCCTCTTTACTTTTCCAAAATCCAACTGCCAGCCCTGCCAAATAAGCTGCACCTAATGCTGTCGTTTCATTAATAGCCGGTCGTTCAACAGGAACGGATAAAATATCCGACTGGAATTGCATTAAAAGATCATTTTTCACAACGCCGCCATCAACCCGTAAAGATTTAAGGGAAATTTCCGAGTCTGCTTCCATTGCCCCTAATACATCTTTTGTTTGATAAGCAAGGGATTCTAATGTTGCACGAATGAAATGCTCTTTCGTCGTTCCACGGGTAAGGCCAAAAACTGCTCCCCTCACATCACTATCCCAATAAGGGGTTCCTAGTCCAACAAAAGCTGGGACGACGTAAACGCCCTCTGTACTGGAAACTTTCTCTGCATACCGTTCACTTTCACTGGAATCACGAAACATTCTTAATCCGTCACGTAACCATTGAATCGCTGAACCAGCAACAAAAATACTCCCTTCCAAAGCATATTCCACTTTCCCATCTATTCCCCATGCGATGGTTGTTAATAATCCGTGATTGGAACAGACCGTTTTCTCCCCAGTATTCATTAACATAAAACACCCAGTGCCATATGTATTTTTAACCATTCCCGACTCAAAACAAGCTTGTCCAAAAAGGGCTGCCTGCTGATCTCCAGCTATCCCTGCAATGGGGACTTCCACGCCGAAGAAATGACTTTTGGAAACATGCCCGTATATTTCAGATGATGGGCGTACTTCCGGTAACATCGTGGAAGGAATATTAAGTATTTCTAACAATTGTTCATCCCATTTTAGATCAAAAATGTTATACATTAACGTTCTAGAAGCGTTCGAATAGTCTGTTACATGGACTTCTCCTTCCGTAAGTTTCCATATAATCCAACTATCAATCGTTCCAAAAAGCAGTTCACCCTTTTCCGCTTTTTCTCTGGCACCTTCTACATGATCCAATATCCATTTCACTTTCGTACCAGAAAAATAAGGGTCAATAATAAGACCTGTTTTTTGTTGGAATAACTTTCCATAACCTTGCTCTAATAATTCGTTGCAAATTGGAGCAGTTTGACGGGATTGCCAAACGATTGCATGATAAATCGGCTCTCCCGTTGTTTTATCCCATACGACCGTTGTTTCCCGTTGGTTTGTGATCCCTATGCCTTGAATTTGTTCAGGACGAATATTTTTTTCTGAAAGCACCGTTGCAATGACAGATAAGATGGAACTCCATATTTCATTTGCATTATGCTCAACCCAGCCATTTTGTGGAAAATGTTGTTTGAATTCTCGCTGGGAAATATGTTCTACCTTCCCCTCCTTATTAAATAAAATAGCTCGGGAACTAGTTGTTCCTTGATCTAATGATAAAATATATTTTTCCAATGTCTTCCCTCCAAAAGAACTACAAAACATTATGTATGTTTTTATTCATAACTATAATACCACTGTTACGACGTATACTTTTAACTCGAGTACTTTTTATTCTAAAAAAGAGTATGCCCAAAAAGACATACTCTTCTTTAAATCTATTCAAAAATTACATCTTTCTTTTAAATATTTTTTCCATCAGAGCAATTGAGCGACAAAATTATTCCCCTTGTTGACGATCAGCTGCTTCGTCTTTAATTTCTTCTCTAAAACCATCTAAAGCTTGTTTGCGGCGCTCGTTTTTAGCTTGAATCTTCGCTTTCTCTTCAGGACTTGAAAATCCCATCGTTTCTTCTGCTGCTTCAATATTTTCAATCGTGTTGTGAACCATCTTTTGTAATTTCTCTACATTATCTGAGCGGTCATCTGGATTCGGTTTACGATTATTCATCATTTGAAAATACCTCCTATTTTTATTTTTACGGGATTAGTTTGGTTCCATTTCCTATGTTTATACAGTAATTGCATTGTTAATCGAATAAAAAAAAGATCTCTTTCTAACTTAAGAAAGAGATCTACTATTTGTTAATTACTCGTCATCTTTTGAGTTTTCGAATTGAATGGCCGTAATATGAACATTTACTTCACTCGTATCAATCGATGTCATATTAAAGATTGCTTGACGAATGGATGTTTGGATTTCCTTCGCTACTTTTGGAATAGAGTAGCCATATTTTACTGAACAAAATACATCCATCACAATTTGTCCATCTTCCGAAATCGTTGCCTTAACACCTTTAGAATGGACTTTTTTTCCTAAACGTTCTGCAACACCTGATGCAAAGTTTCCTCTTGTAGCAGCAACACCGTCAATTTCTGTTGTGGCAATTCCTGCGATTACCTCAATTACTTCAGGAGCTACTTCGATTTGACCAAGTTCTTCTTTACCAGAAGGAGTTGGTTGTATGAAAGCTTTTGCTACTTTCTCAGCCATCTTCTTCATCCTCTCTTACTTCGCAAATTGTCTTCTTATATTAATAATGACAAAATTCACAAAGATTTCTATTTAGAATATATTATACCTTATTTTTTTCCTTAGCGCTTTATCGAATACATTTTTTCTAAATAATATTTTACTCATGTTCTTTCCAAATGTTTGCCAAATATTCATAAGAAGTTTTACGCTTTTCAATATCATAAATTGGACTATTAATCATCAATTCATCTACTTCACGATGGCGTAAAAATTCTAATAATTGATCATATACAGTTTGTTTAGAGCCGAAGAACGTATATTTCAGTTGTTGGAATACGACTTTCTTTTCATCCTCTGTCCAAAGGCTTGCCATTTCCCTTGGCGGTTGGGTTTTACCCCTTTTCCCTTTAATGATGCCTAAAAACTGTTGGAATAATGTACTAGCTAAATATTCCCCTTCTTCATCGGTATTTGCCACCATAGCATTCACAGCAACCATAGAATAAGGTTTATCCAATACGTTTGAAGGTATAAAGTTTCTTCTATACGTATTAAGGGCATCATCTAACAAATCAGGTGCAAAATGACTTGCAAAGGAATATGGTAAACCAAGTCGACCTGCCAATTGGGCACTATAAAGACTGGAGCCTAATAACCAAACAGGAATAGACATTCCTTTTCCAGGTACGGCAATAACAGGCCGTTCAACATCTTCAAAGTACCCTCTTAATTCATCTACTAAACGATCAAACTCATAAGCTCCTCTATCATCACGTCGTAACGCACGGGCTGTGAGCATATCTGAACCAGGTGCTCTTCCTAACCCTAAATCGATTCGACCTGGATACATGGATTCTAATGTTCCGAATTGCTCTGCAACAACGAGTGGTGAATGGTTCGGTAACATAATCCCCCCTGAACCAACTCGAATCTTACTTGTTGCAGCAGCTAAATACCCTATTAAAACGGGTGTTGCAGAGCTGGCAATCCCTTGCATATTATGATGTTCTGCCACCCAATATCGATTGTAACCAGACTTCTCAGCAGTCAGGATTAATTCTCTACTATTTTGAAATGAATTAGCTGGCGTTTGCCCCTCTAAAACGGGTGCTAAATCGAGTACAGATAATTTTGGTAACAACTGTAACTCCCCCTTCCATATTGATAGTATAAAACGAACTGGAGAAGTATTCATTTATTTCGTCTCGGGACAAAAAAATGACTATCTCAAATTGAGATAGTCATTTTATGGAATCATTTATTGATTCGGTACTTCTTCTTTTTTTGCTGTATTTAATAAATCGTTTTCCTCAAGGAATTTCGTATTGAATTTTCCTGATTGGAATACTTCATTGTTCATTAAAGCTTGATGGAATGGAATCGTTGTATGAATTCCAGGTCCCGCCACTTCAAATTCACTTAAAGCACGATTCATTTTAGCAATCGCTTCTTCTCGAGAATCCGCATGAACAATTAATTTGGCAACCATTGAATCGTAATATGGGGGAATTGTGTACCCTGCATATACTGCAGAATCAATACGAACCCCATAACCACCTGGTGTAATATAAGTTTCAACCGTACCTGCTGAAGGCATGAAGTTTTTATATGCATTTTCCGCATTAATGCGGCACTCAATTGCCCAACCATTCATTTTAATATCTTCTTGTGTAAATGGAAGTGGCTCTCCAGCTGCGATTTTTAATTGTTGTTGTACTAAATCAACACCTGTGATCATTTCCGTTACCGGATGTTCTACTTGGATACGCGTATTCATTTCCATGAAGTAAAACTTATCTTCTTGATAATCGTAAATAAATTCGATTGTACCCGCACCTTCATAATTACAAGCTTGTGCAGCTTTAACAGCTGCAGCACCCATTTCAGCTCGACGTTCTTCTGATAATGCAGGTGAAGGTGCTTCCTCTACAAGCTTTTGCATACGGCGTTGAACTGTACAGTCCCGTTCACCTAAATGGACAACATTTCCAAAAGAGTCTGCTAACACTTGAATTTCACAATGGCGGAAGTATTCGATGAATTTTTCAAGATAGACACCTGGATTACCAAAAGCTGCTGCTGCTTCTTTTTGCGTAATATCGATCCCTTTTACAAGGTCTTCTTCCGTACGAGCAACACGAATCCCTTTACCGCCGCCGCCAGCAGTCGCTTTAATAATAACCGGGTAGCCAATCTCTTTCGCCCATTTTTTACCTGTTTCAATATCTGGAACGATCCCAGTACCAGGTACAAGCGGTACCCCTGCTTCTTCCATCGTACTACGGGCAACGTCTTTTATACCCATGATTTTGATCGAATCAGAAGAAGGACCGATAAATTTAATACCTGCATTTTCACAAGCTTCAGCAAAATCAGCATTTTCAGCTAAAAAACCGTAACCGGGATGAATGCCATCGACCCCTGTTTTTTGGGCTACACCTAAAACTGCCGGGAAGCTTAAATAAGAGTCTTTTGATAGTTTTGGTCCGATACAATATGCTTCATCTGCTAATTTCACATGAAGGGCATTTGCATCAGCTTCTGAATATACCGCAACGGTTTCAATACCGAGTTCTTTACAAGCACGAATAATTCGTACTGCAATTTCACCACGGTTTGCAATTAAAACTTTTTTCATTATAGAAGCACCCCTTACTCAGGTTTCACTAGGAATAGTGGTTGTCCATATTCTACTAATTGCCCGTCTTTCACAAGTACTTCAACAATTTCACCTTTAATTTCAGCTTCAATTTCGTTGAATAATTTCATTGCTTCAACGATACATACAATTGTTTCTTCTCCAACTTTATCTCCTACTTTTACGTATGGTGGTTGGTCAGGTGAAGGTGCTTGATAGAATGTCCCTACCATTGGCGAAGTAATTTTATGTAATGAAGATTGATCAACAGTAACAGGTGCTGTTTTTTCCTCCACTTTTACTTCTTCCTTAGTCGTTTCAACAACAGGTTCTACAGCTACTGGAGCTGGCGCTGGTTGTTGTACTACTGGAGCAGTTTCAACTTTAGGAGCGACAACTTCTGTTACAACTCCGTTATTTTTTTTCAATTTTAGTTTAGCCCCATCATGTTCATAAACGAATTCGTCTATGGATGATCCGTCAACTAATTTAATAATTTCTCTCAATTCTTGTACTTTAAACACGTAAAGACACCCCTTATGTTTTATTCACTTCTTTACTATTTTATAGTTTTTTTCCTAAATTTGAAATACATAAATACAATTTTAAAGAAATAACGTAAAAAACAGTGCTTTCGTCTTGAAAACGAACGCACTGCGTAATTTCTGTTAGCTAAAATATTATTCTTGTAATAATAATTTCGAATTAATAGTAATTCGATTCAACGTTTACTTGTACATCGCTTACATCTTCAAGTTCTGATCGAACTGTAAAAATAATTTCGTTAGCTTGTTGTTTCGAAATTTCATCTGATAATACTGTTACTGCCACTTTCTCATCTTCTACTCGTACTAGAGCATCTGAATAACCAAGGGATTCAATTAACATCTCTAGCATAGATTCTGATGACTCTTGTTCAATAAGGGCATTCATTTGGTTAAAGGCTTCATTTTTCTCTTCTGCTGAATACTCATCAGATGCAATTTTTTGTGTTAGTTGCTCTCTTAATTGATCTCGTTCATTACTTTTTTCCATTCTCATTTCTTCAAATAAGTAACTTTCAGATGTTGTTGTAGTCATTTCTTCTTCATCTACACCTGTTAGAGTAGTTTCTTGTAATGCGTCATCTGAAAAAATTGTCGCCAGATCCACATCACGATTTGGTTCAAATACATAGTAAACTGAAATGACGGCCGCTAAACTTAGTAGCGTTAATAACCATACTGTTCTTCTTTTTACTTTCATTGTTCATCTCCTTTACTCTCCATCGGTACAATCATAATTCTGTGAGTAGGCATTTGCATTACTCGACTAATAGTTTCCAAAAGTTGCTTTTGAATAGCTGGGTTAGACGCCCCTTCCGATACAACGAGCAATCCTGATACATGCTGTTGATTTTCACTTGAACTGAGATACCCATTTAATAGACTGTCAGCGTTTGAATCCTTTGATGAAGGGACATCGTAATGAAAGTAGACCTTTACTTGTCCAACACCTTTAATCTGACTTAGGGTTTGCTCAAGTTTACTTTCCTCTTCAGATGAGTTATATTGCTCCTCCTTTGGATCATTCAACGTTACAGAAATGTACGCAATGAACACTAGAACTGCAATCGGAATAAAGATTAATTTTTGTTTTGACCATTTCTTTTCCACCTCACGTTCTTTAGCGCCTCCTTTCTATCAAATACGCCTCGGCGTATTGCCGGAGGCTTTCCCTTTGTTCAGCATCGTTCAAAATGAATTCATAATCTTCATATTCCCTTTACTCTAGATGAAGGCACTTTACTGAACAAAGTTTAACGTTTCATCACATTGTATGAAGCTAGTCCTAACTGTATGCTTTATAGTTTAAGAAAATCTAACACTGTTGTTAAAAAAATTAATAATGTTGCTAGTTTTACATAGACAATGACGTCTTTCTCATCAGCTAAAAGTAATAAACATTTCCCTATTAAAATAATGATGATGAGTTTGATCAAAAGCTTTTCCCCACCCCTAGCTGCATAATCACTATTAAGATGAGCCAAATAAATACAAAGGCAATTCCAAGTAATATTGCTACAGCACAAAGTAATAATAAAGATTTCCCAACGTCATCTAACAGTCCGCTAATCGTACTTCCGGTAAAGGGTTCTATAACAGCAGCTAATAACTTAAAGGTCATAGCATGGATTAGTAGTTTACCAGCTGGATAAAAAGCAGCAATCCAAAAAGCCGTCATCGCTCCTAATCCTACCACTGTAGTAGCAGTTGATTGATATTTATGGAATATCGAAAACCCTTCTACAATGAGAGAGCCGACGATGGGTATCGTTTGTTCGATTACTTTTTTTACTGGACTTGCTATAGCTTGGTCAATTGTAAAGAAGGCTACACCAGTAAAGGAAAGTACCGTTACCATTCCTAAAAGCGATGCTGTAATGAGTGTCATGACGGTTCCACGAATTAAATCTGATGCCTTTGAAAATGAAATATCTTGAATAAATCTAGAACAAAAATCAAGAATTAGCGCTACCGTTATGGCAGGAATTAAAATTTTTTTACAAAGTAGCATAAGCATTTCAAAAATAAAGAGAACGACTGGGCTCCAGGCGATAAATGAAAATACCGCATTTAATACAACTAAAATGGAAGTTAATATCGGTGTAATGGCTAAAAAGAAATCCGAGGCTACGTTGACGATTTGCCCCATCGTAGAAAAAGCATCCATTACAGTTTGTCCAAGGGTTAATACGAGTACAATGATGAATAACGTATCGCCCCATTTTTTAAATTTCGGCACAAAGGCCTCTATCAAAAGAAATAACACGGTATAAATTAAAACTAAGATGATGGATTGTCCAGCGAGTTTCAATGGATCTGTAAAAACATTTAGTATTTCATTCATTATTAAAGCCCCTTACTGAAGCTTTTCTAAAATTGACGAGAAATCTGACAATACTTTTGCAAATTCGCTAGTCCAATAAAATAGTAATACGATGCGAATGGAAAACATGACAAGTTCTCCAAATGTTTCATATTCCTTTTCATCAAATAAAGATTGAAAGAACAAACCTATCTGGTAAAAAAGTGCAGAGTACACAAGCTGAGGTACATATGGCACTGATTGCACATAAGTAAGGAGCTGCTCTGTAAAAGGAATAGCGAGCATCGACAGTAAGAAATAAAGTAAGATGAAAAAGAAAACAATGACGGTTATCGCGTGTAGTTTTTCGAACGTTTCTTTAATTAGTATTAAAAGTAAAATTAAAATGACAGCATAAATTAAAAATTTCATATGTTACCCTAATTTAAATTTAGCCATTGGAAGAATGTAAGTATGTCGTCAAAGAAAAGCCGTAAAAATCGAATTAGTTCTGCCGTAATATACAAATATGCGATAAAAAATATAAAGAATGAAAATTCCTTTTTGCCGATTTGCTCAAAGAAAACATGAAGTAAAGCAATAATGAGCCCTACCCCAGCTACCCGCAAAACGTCCTGTAATTCCATCACGACGCCTCCTTGTGTAAGGCAATATATGAGCTTGTTCAAAAAAATAGACCTTTTTATCATGAAAAAAAGTCATCTCTTCGAAAGAGATGACTTAAAAAATGTTCAATAATGAAAGAAAAAGCCTTCCATAAAGGAATGGCTTTTAACTTTCATTTCTATTCTTTTCTACTATGCACGAGATACGTAAGATCCGTCAGTAGTATTAATCACTAATTTGTCCCCTTCATTTACGAAGAATGGAACTTGAACAACTAAACCAGTTTCAAGGGTAGCAGGTTTTGAACCACCAGAAGCAGTGTCTCCTTTAATACCTGGTTCAGTTTCTTTCACTTCTAATACAACTGTGTTTGGTAATTCAACACCTAGCATTTCACCTTGGTATGATTGGATGTAAACTTCCATATTTTCAAGAAGATATTTTAATTCTTCTTCGATTTGTACACTTGCTAATTCTGTTTGTTCATATGATTCCATATCCATGAATACGTGGGAATCACCTTGTGCATATAAATATTGCATTTTACGGTTATCGATTTGTGCCTTTTCAACTTTCTCACCTGCGCGGAAAGTTTTTTCTGTTACGTTACCGTTACGTAGGTTACGTAATTTCGAACGTACGAAAGCAGCACCTTTCCCTGGTTTAACGTGTTGGAAATCCATTACACGGTATAATTGGCCATCAATCATAATTGTAAGACCAGTACGGAAATCGTTAACTGAAATCATGAGTTGTATTCCTCCATTATAAAATAATTAAATCTTTGGTTGAATGGGTTAATTTTTCATTACCTGTTTCTGTGATTAAAATATCGTCTTCAATACGAACGCCGCCAATTCCCGGTAAATAAATACCTGGTTCAATTGTCACCACCATATTTGGCTCTAGAACGGTTTCGGAACGAGATGAAAGGCCTGGGCCTTCATGTACTTCAAGTCCGATTCCGTGGCCAGTAGAATGACCAAACGCCTCGCCATAACCTTTTGAAGTTAAATAGTCACGAGCAACTGCGTCAGCTTGAATACCAGTCATACCTGGTCCAACTTTTTCTAATGCTAGAAGCTGTGATTCTAAAACCGTTTGATACATTTCCTTTAGTTTATCTGACGGTTGACCAACTGAAATTGTACGCGTGATATCTGAAACGTATCCATTGTAAATCGCACCGAAATCAAGTGTGACGAAATCACCCTTTTCAATGACCTTCTCTGTTGCTACACCATGGGGTAATGCGCTGCGCACACCACTAGCAACAATTGTGTCAAAAGATGATGCAGTTGCGCCTTGTTTTCGCATGAAAAATTCTAATTCATTCGATACTTCAAGCTCAGTTACACCTGGCTTAATGAATTCTAATATATGGGAAAAAGCATTGTCAGCAATTTCACATGCAACCTTAATAATATTAATCTCTTGTTCAGTCTTAATCAAGCGAATTTTTTCAATTAACCCAGAAAGCGGTATTAATTCAGCGTTTATTAGGGATTTATAAGTTTCAAACATCCCGTAAGTCATCGTATCTTTCTCAAAACCTAACGTTTTAATACCCATTTTTTCTACTTGTGTAGCTACTTCTTTATAAAGAACACTTTCATGTTGTACGATTCGGAAATGCTGGACTTGATTTTTTGCTTGTTCTGTATAACGGAAGTCTGTTATAAAAACTGCATCATCTTTTGTCACAATGGCTACTCCAGAAGTGCCGGTAAAACCTGTCATATAACGACGATTGTAGTCGTTTGTAATTAATAAACCATCCACATTATTTTCTACTAATGCTTTACGTAATTTCTCTAATTTTATCATCCCATTTTCCTCCCTTTATTGTTCTAGAAACTTTCTAAGTGCTAATTGATAACCAAAAGTTCCTAGACCACAAATTTGACCAACACATTCTGCAGCAAGTTTTGACTCATGACGAAACGATTCCCGTTTATGTATATTCGAAATGTGCACTTCAATGACAGGCACATTTACGGCTGCAATTGCATCTCGAAGAGCGATACTTGTATGGGTATAAGCTCCCGGATTAAACACAATGCCATCCACATTTCCGTCCTCCGCTTCATGAATCCAATCAATTAATTCCCCTTCATGGTTCGATTGCCGAAAATCAATTGTAGCATTGAATTGCGTCGCAAGATTTTGACATTTCAGCTTAACATCATCCAATGTTTCACTGCCATAAATCTCCGGTTCACGCTTCCCTAATCGATTTAAATTCGGTCCATTTAAGATTAATACCTTCATCGACATTCTCCTCTTTTAACGGAAATTACCACTTTTATTTTATCATAGTGTCTTTATACGGCAACTTATTTCGTTCATTTTCAGCTTTATAATGAAACATAGCCGTTTCAAAAACAAATCGGGCCGTAATGATAAGTGTCACCATAAATGGAATTGATAATTTTTTAAAGGATGAAAGTTCTGCAGGTAAATCAAAAATAATCCACTCACAAATAAGGGCAAAAATTGCACCAATGATCAGAGAAGAGAAAAAAGGTGGAACCATTTGAACGAATTGCATGATGAAATAAAAAATTAAAATAATACAAAAGATGACAATGATTAAAATAAGCCATTGAACGGTCCAATGACTTTCCGTTAATATATCTAACCTTGTTGTATAGCCAACTGGACTCCATTTGATGAAATGAAAAAGGGATAATAATTTCAATGTTAGAGCAAGTAATAATGAAGCAAATAGACTTGTGAAAATTGCCAAATAAACCATATGAACACCTCTTTTTTTCTCCTTAGTTTCCCCCATTCACAAAATTCGTATGCGTAAAACATAGTGCTTTTGGGAAAAATTTAGTACAATAAATGATACTAGTTTTAAAAATTGAGAGAGTGGTGTAGAAGTTTGAGTAATGAAGCACCGGTTTATGGTGGGCAAGCCCTTTTAGAAGGCGTCATGTTCGGCGGGAAAGAACATACTGTAACAGCAATCCGTCGTAATGACGATAGTATTGAATATTATTATGCTAAAAAACCAAAGAAACCTTTGTTCCAAAAGTTAAAAAAAATCCCCTTTGTTCGAGGTGTAATTGCTCTTATTGAATCATCCGGTTTAGGTGCAAAGCATCTACAATTTTCAAGTGATCGATATGACATTAATCCGGGAGAAGAAGAAGAAAACGAACCAGAAACATCGAAATTGCAAATGATATTAGGTGTTGCTGTTGTTGGTGTCATTTCCTTTTTATTTGGTAAATTTGTTTTTACATTAGTTCCAGTCTTTATTGCAGAATTATTTTCACCTTGGATATCGGGTAAGTTTCCTCAAATTTTTTTGGAAACCCTTTTTAAACTAATTTTACTTTTAGGCTATTTATACATAGTATCGATGACTCCGATCATTAAGCGGGTTTTTCAATATCACGGTGCGGAACATAAAGTGATCAACTGTTATGAATCAGGTTTAGAGTTGACAGTAGAAAATGTTCAAAAGCAATCACGACTCCATTACCGGTGCGGATCAAGTTTTATTTTATTTACCGTCATTATCGGAATGTTCGTGTACTTTTTCTTCCCTACCGATCCATTATGGTTACGGGTCGTAGTTCGTATTTTATTAATTCCAGTTGTACTCGGGATATCCTTTGAAGTGCTTCAAGCAACGAATGCAGTAAGAGGTATTCCAGTATTAAAATACCTCGGTTACCCTGGATTATGGCTTCAATTATTAACTACAAAGGAGCCAAAGGATGAAATGGTCGAGGTTGCTATTGCTTCATTTAAAAAATTACATGAAGTCGAGAAAAACCCGGAATTGGCTATGGAATTGCATCACGATTAATCGAATATAGACATCTGTTAATTAACCTTGCAAAAGTTATCTTTTGCAAGGTTTTTATGATGAAAGAAGTTAACGTGAAACAATCAAGGACCTATTTACATTTTTCGACAAATCCGATACCATTTTCATAATACATAATGAGGAGTTTTGTAAAATGGAATTAGATATCGTGAAAGTATTCGTTCTCTCCTTCTTTGGTTTTGTCGGCGCATTTATTAATGCCACTGTAGGCGGTGGTGGTTTAATTACTTTACCTGCCCTTCTATCTGTTGGTCTTCCCCCATCCGCTGCGATTGCAACGAACAAATTAGCTGCCTCGATGGGCAATTTAACTAGCTCTTTAACATTTTTTAAAGCTGGTAAAATTGATATGAAGCTAATCGGCCCCATTTTACCCCTCATCTTCATTTTTTCTATGATTGGAGCTTGGACTGTCCATTTAATGGATTCCGAACTATTAAGACCTTTAATTATCGTTATGCTCATTGTCGTATTAATTTACACGTTAGCAAAGAAAAATTGGGGACAATTAGCAGAAAGAAAACCGTTAAAGTGGAAACGGGGTATTCTCTTTTTTTCTAGCCTTGTACTATTAGCATTTTATGATGGATTTTTTGGCCCTGGGACAGGTTCTTTCATTATTTTTGTCTTTTTGATTATGGGGTTTGATTTTTTAGAAGCGGCTGGAAATGCAAAAGTATTAAATTTTATGAGTAATATAGCCGCACTCATTATGTTTTTAATTTTAGGAGAGGTTGTTTTTACGTATGGAATCATCATGGGGTTATCGATGATCGTCGGCGCCTTCTTCGGAACGAAATTCGCTTTAAAGAAAGGGACAAGTTTTGTTCGAATGTTATTCATTGTCATGACGATTGTTTTAATAATGAAAAATATTTATGATTATTTTCAAGCATAATTGTTGATATAAAAAACCGGAAACAAAACTCTTGACGTTTTGCTTCCGGTTATTTTATTTTACGCTATTTTTTATAGTCCACATTTCAACTGGGCACCACAGCTTGTACATGTGTTACAACCACCTAATTCTTCTACTGTTCCTTGACGACAAACAGGACAAGTATTCCCTACTTCGGAACCGATTGTAACGTTTGTAGTAGTAAGAGGGGCAATTGTATCCACTAATACAACGGGTTGTTTTTCAACGACTTTCTCTTCCAATACTTCATCAAAGGCTAATTGCTCATCATGGGATGATTCTGCTTTTAATGTAAGTACTTGTGAATCACGGCTACCATCTACGTAAACCGTTCCACCTTTTGCTCCACCTTTGTATAGACGTTCGTACACTTTTTGTACTTGCTCTACTGTGTAGCCTTTTGGTGCGTTTACTGTTTTAGAAATCGATGAATCTACCCAACGTTGGATAACACATTGTACATCCGCATGGGCTTCAGGCGTTAACTCCATCGATGAAATAAACCAATGTGGTAAATTGTTTTCATCTGCTTCTGGATGATTATTTAAATAATCTTGCACAATTTCAGCTTTTACTTCAATGAACTTACCAAGACGACCAGAACGGTAGTAAGTGAAGGAGAAGTATGGTTCTAATCCCGTTGCAACCCCAACCATCGTACCAGTAGATCCTGTTGGAGCAACCGTTAATAAGTGGGAATTACGAATACCATTTTCAAGCACTCCTTGTCGAACATGTTCAGGCATTTTCTTCATATAACCAGTGTTAATGAAGGCTTCTCTTAAACGTTTCGTTTCTTCTTCTGTTTCACCTTGTAAGAATGGGAAGCTACCACGTTCTTTACCAAGTTCGATAGATGTTTCATAAGCTGTTACAGCAATCGTTTCAAAGATTTTATCTACTAATTCATTGCCTTCAGGAGAGCCATACTCTTTTTCACAATAAATTAATAAATCGGCAAGACCCATTACTCCAAGACCTACTCGACGTTCACCTAACGCTTGTTTACGGTTTGGTTCTAAGAAGTAAGGTGTCGCATTAATGACGTTATCTTGCATACGTACTCCGATACGAACGGTTTCCCGTAGTGCATCGTAATTAACTGTTTTTGTTTCTATATTGGCAAATTGAGCTAAATTGACAGCAGCTAAATTACATACTGAGTATGGTGCAAGGGGTTGTTCTCCACATGGGTTTGTTGCAACCACTTTTTGACCATAGGCACGAGCGTTCGTCATGTCGTTCGCATTATCGATAAAGAAAATACCCGGTTCCGCAGCATATGTAGCACAAATATTAATTAAGTTCCACAGTTCTCGAGCTTTAATTGTTCGATAAGTACGAACTCCGTAACCCATTGCTTCCCATTCACGTACGTCCCCTACTTCATGCCATTTTTCGTTGTAAATAGCCATTTCTTCTGGAGTGTAGTTCGCAACATCTGGGAATCGTAATTCATAATCAGCGTCATGTTCAACTGCTTCCATGAATTCTTTTGTTAAAGTAACCGAAATATTAGCACCTGTTAAAAATTCCGGATTATGAACGCTATAAGTTCCACCATCACGTAATTTACTTTCTGCTTCTTTTATAATCGCTTCGTTGAAACCGCCAAGACCAGGAATTGCTTTATAGTTTACAATACCTTGGTACATCGCTTCCTCTTGTTGTGTTAAAGGTTTGAATTTCAACTTTTCCTTTGCTAATGAAGCAATTAACTCATCTTCTGTATTTTCAATTAAGTAACGAAGAATACGTGGGTTTTGCATTTTTGAAATAATGAATTCCACAATATCTGGATGCCAATCGGCTAACATAATCATTTGCGCCCCACGACGGCTACCACCTTGCTCTACAAGATGCGTAAGCTTAGCAATATCATCAAGCCACGATACGGATCCGCTTGATTTACCGTTTACACCTCGGGCTAATGTGTTACGTGGACGTAATGTTGAACCATTTGTACCAACGCCACCACCACGGCTCATAATTTCCATTACTTGTTTTCGATGATCACTAATACCTTCACGACTATCTGGTACGAAAGGCATTACGTAACAGTTAAAGAATGTAACATCTGTTTGAGAACCTGCTCCATACAATACACGACCAGCAGGAATAAATTTTAATGAAGCAAGCTGTTCATAAAACTTTTCAAACCATTTTTGTTTATTTTCTTCTGTTTCTTCAACAGCAGCTAATCCAGTCGCATTGCGTTTTGCAATTTGTTCGTAATAAATTTCAAGAGGCTTTTCAATTACGTCTAAGGAACGCACAATGATGCCTGTTTCTTGTTCAATTGGATTGTCTAATACATGGCGGTATTCTTCTTCAATTAATATTTCAGCTTTTTTTGCTTCCACATCGATTGAACGAATGAACCCTAATCCGCGCGCAGGAAACTTTGGATCTTCTTTAATAGTTAATACAACAAAATCTCCAGGCTTTAACGTTTTCTTTTCCGTATCCTTAAAGGAATAACGGTCAATCATAACCAATCTTGATACTCCCTTATGCGTAATATGCATGTCCGGTGTGATTGGATGTACTTGTGGGAAATTCTTGATGTCTTCATTTAGTTGTTCTACGAGGATGGTTGCATGCGTTTCACTTAACATTACCATCTGCCAGCCTCCCTTAATAAAATCTAGTGTTGTTTACATTGATAGAGACATACAACATATTGTATGCGAATAATATAAACAACACTAGATGTAGTTAATATTTATTTACTAGAAAAGATTACCTCATAACAAATATTGTTGCAAGGGGTTGATTTTTTTAAAAGTTGCCTGAACCCTTTAAATTCAATAGTTTAAACTCTATAAAAAAATTTTTCCGAAAAGAGAAACATACGTTCCTCTTTTATTTTTTGAAGTTCCACTCATCATTTAAATATTTTTTTTGTTCAAGTTCTTTCACATATTGCTTTTGTTTGTCCGATAATTCGTAAGGTACTAATTCAATGTCTAGTGCTTGCTCAAAACCTTTTTTAAACGCTTCTACACATTGTGGAATCGTAATTTGTTTATCTGTTAATTGATTAATGGCTACGGCCTTTTGAGGGAGTTTTTCACGCATTTTTTCTTTCATTTCTGGTGAAGAAAATTTAAAGAGGGATAACAATTTTTCTTCATCAAGATCTAATAATATAGCCCCGTGTTGTAAAATGACACCTTTTTGACGTGTTTGGGCACTACCTGCTACCTTTTTCCCTTCTACGACAAGTTCATACCAGCTTGGTGCATCAAAGCATACAGCACTTTTTGGTTTTTTTAAATCAGCCAGTTTTTCTTCTGTATCAGGAACACTAAAGTAAGCATCTAACCCTAAGTTTTGGAAGCCTAGTAATAAGCCTTCACTAAGTACCCGGTAAGCTTCTGTTACCCCTGCAGGCATTTCGGGGTATTGTTCAGTAACGATAATACTATAAGTCAGTTCACTTTCATGTAAAACGGCTCGTCCACCAGTAGGACGTCGAACAAAGCCAAGATTTTGCGCCTTTACAGCATCAAAATCAACATCCTTCTTCGCACTTTGGAAATAACCGATTGATAGAGTTGCTGGATTCCATTCATAAAATCTAATGACAGGAGGAATTTCTCCTTCACTATGGAAATCTAGTAAAGCTTCATCCAATGCCATATTATAAGAAGGACTGCATGGACCTGAATTAATAAAATACCATTTTGATTTCAAACCTATCATCTCCTCACACATAACTATCATTTTAACAAACTCATTGGACTATCGCTACTTTCTCTTTTATAATGGAATATGTAGAAAGAAAGGAGAAAGAAAGCAGTGACTGTACTTTATACAATTGCTATCATACTAGGCCTTATCATCGTATATGTTCTAGTCAATACACTGCGTTTAAAGAAAGCAGTGTCAAACTTAAATCAAGATCAATTTATCCAAGGCTATCGAAAAGCTCAACTAATCGATGTACGGGAAGCAAAAGAATTTGAAGCAGGTCATATTTTAGGTGCTCGTAATATTCCATCAACACAATTACGTCAACGTTATAAAGAAATCCGACCTGATTTACCAGTATATTTATACTGCCAAAACTCCGGACGTAGCGCCCGTGCTGCTTTATTTTTAAAGAAAAAAGGATATAACCAACTTTATCAGCTTCAAGGCGGTTTCAAAACTTGGACTGGTAAAATTAAAACAAAAGCTTAACCAATAATGAAAGGGGACATGCTCAAGCCATTGAGCTGTCCCCTTTCAAACGTTATAGAATGTCACTTGCACACCACGACAAAAAGTGTAGAGAGCCATTAAAATGACTCGATCTACACTAATTAGATTTTAAGCTTCTACTTTTGTATAACGAAGAATTGGAGTACGTGCCGCACGCGTTTCATCTAAACGGCTAATTACCGTTGTATGAGGTGCTTCTTGTACTAGGGAAGGATTTTCTTCCGTTTCCTTCGCAATTTGAATCATCGCATCGCAAAATGCATCTAACGTTTCCTTCGATTCTGTTTCCGTCGGTTCAATCATCATTCCCTCTTCCACATTTAATGGGAAGTAGATTGTTGGTGGATGGTATCCAAAGTCAAGGAGACGTTTCGCTATATCTAATGTGCGAACACCTAGTTTCTTTTGGCGACGTCCAGATAAGACGAATTCATGTTTACAATGACGGTTGTACGGTAGATCGAAATATGGTTCTAAACGACGCATCATATAATTCGCATTTAATACGGCATATTCAGTCACAGCCTTTAAGCCGTCTGGACCCATTGTACGAATATACGTATAAGCACGAACATTTATACCAAAGTTACCGTAATACGGTTTCACACGACCAATAGATTGTGGTCGATTATAATCGAAATGGAATGTTCCATCTTCTTTTTTCACTAGCACAGGTTTTGGTAAGAACGGAATTAAGTCCGCTTTTACGCCGACAGGACCAGATCCTGGTCCACCGCCGCCATGGGGACCTGTAAATGTTTTATGAAGGTTTAAATGGACACAGTCAAAGCCCATATCCCCTGGGCGAGCTTTACTCATAACAGCGTTTAAGTTAGCACCATCATAGTACACTTTCCCACCAACACCATGGATAATTTCCGCCATTTCAATAATGTTTTCTTCAAACAACCCTAATGTATTTGGGTTTGTTAACATTAAAGCTGCTGTATCTTCCCCAACGACACGACGTAAATCCTCTAAATCTACTAAACCATCTTCATTGGACTTAACCGTAATCGTTTCGAATCCAGCTACTGTTGCAGATGCAGGGTTCGTACCGTGGGCAGAGTCAGGAACAATGACTTTATTACGATGTCCTTCTCCGTTTGCTTCATGGAAAGCACGAATCATCATAAGCGCCGTCCATTCACCATGGGCACCGGCAGCAGGTTGTAACGTAACTTCGTCCATACCTGTAATTTCTACTAATGAAGTTTGAAGATCATAAAGTAATTCCATTGCCCCTTGAACTGTTGATTCGTCTTGTAGTGGGTGAATGTTCGCAAAACCTGAAAGTCTCGCAACATTTTCGTTTATTTTCGGATTATATTTCATCGTACAAGAACCTAATGGATAAAATCCGGAATCAACCCCGTGGTTACGGCGAGATAATGCTGTATAGTGACGCATTATATCAAGCTCTGAAACTTCTGGTAATTCAGGAGCTTCATCACGAACATAGCCTTCTGGTAATAATTCTTCTAAATCCACTTCAGGAACATCTAACTCTGGTAAACTATAGCCAACTCGGCCTTCCTTCGATAATTCAAAAATGAGTGATTGATTTTCGTTATGCATTGTAAGCCCCCATTTCTGCAACTAATGCGTCAATTTCTTCTTTTGTACGTAATTCTGTGACAGCAAGTAAAACATGGTTTTCCAACTCTGGATAAACACGACCTAAATCAAAACCACCAATAATCCCTTTTTCTAAAAGGTATTGATTGATTTCCGAAACCGGTTTCTTTGTTTTCACTACGATTTCGTTAAAATGAGCACCTTGGAATGGAATCGTAAATCCAGCTGCTTCAAAGGCATTTTTCGCATAGCGAGTTTTGACAATATTTTGTTTTGCCATTTCTTTCACACCCTTTTTACCAAGGGCAGTCATCGCTACAGAAGCTGCAAGGGCAAGTAACGCTTGGTTAGAACAAATATTAGACGTTGCTTTTTCGCGACGAATATGTTGTTCACGGGCTTGTAATGTTAATACATAACCACGGCGTCCGTCCTGATCCACCGTTTCTCCTACTAGACGACCTGGAACTTTACGCATCAGCTTCGTTGTCGTTGCAAAGTAACCACAATACGGACCGCCAAAACTTTCAGGAATACCGAATACTTGTGCATCTCCTACCGTAATATCTGCACCAAGTTTACCTGGAGGAGTTAAAACGCCTAAAGCAAGCGGGTTACTGGAAACGATAAATAATCCTTTTGCTTCATGGACTAATTCACCCATTGTTTTCAGATCTTCAATTTGACCAAAGAAATTTGGATATTGAACCATCACAGCAGCAGTATTTTCGTCAATTAATGTTTTTAAAGCATCCATATCCGTCACACCGTCTTTTGTAGGAACTGTGACAATTTCAATCGATTGACCGTAGGCATAAGTTGCTACAACATCTCGGTATTCAGGATGAATCGCATCGGAAACAAGTAATTTTTTTCGTCGAGTATGACCAGCTGCCAGCATCCCTGCTTCCGCTAAAGAAGTTCCCCCGTCATACATCGATGAATTGGCTAAATCCATTCCCGTTAACTCCGCAATCATCGTTTGAAATTCAAAGATTGCTTGAAGCTCCCCTTGCGAAATTTCCGGTTGATAAGGTGTATAAGCTGTATAAAACTCTGAACGAGAAATAACATGGTCAACAATCACCGGTTTGTAGTGATTGTAAATCCCTGCCCCTAAAAAGGAGACATTAGACTCTGTATCTTCATTTTTCGCAGCAAGTTGTTTTAATTCTTTTAATAAGGAAGATTCTGATTTCGCTTCTTTAATATTGTAGTACCCTTTAAAACGAACGCTTTCAGGGATATCTGAAAATAATTCATCAACACTCTCGACACCAATCGTCTCCAGCATTTCTTTTTTGTCTTGTTCCGTCATAGGAAGATAACGATGTTTCATTTTATTAGTAACCCTCTTTTCGATTTATTTTGAACGTTTATAAAAAGGTGTTGCTACCGTTTTTGCTTGTAATCGTTTATTACGAATTTCAATTTCCAATTCTGTATCTAATTGAGCAAATTTTGAGTCAATTAATACTAAACCGATATTTCGTTTCGTTAAAGGAGACTGGGTTCCTGTTGTGACTTCGCCAATTTCTTCACCATCTTTAAACACTTTATAACCGTGGCGAGGAATTCCTTTGTCCATCATTTCAATGCCAATGATTTTTCGTGATAAGCCGTTTTCTTTTTGAGCAACTAACGCTTCTTTGCCGATAAAGTCCGATTCCTTTTGAAGTTTCACTGCAAATCCAATTCCCGCTTCTAAAGGAGAAATGTCTTTCGAAAGTTCTTGACCATATAAAGGTAGGCACGCCTCAAAACGTAACGTATCTCGGGCACCTAAACCAGCGGGAACAACACCCTTTTCTTTTCCAGCTTCTAAAATTGCATTCCAAAGGTTAATAACCGCCGTCGGTTCACCGTAAATCTCAAAGCCGTCCTCTCCTGTGTAACCAGTACGAGAAACTAATACTAAATTTCCAGAAATATTGACATCTTGTTGGAATTTGAAATATTTAATCTCTTTTAAGTCTACTTCTGTTAATGTTTGAAGAACTTCTTCGGCAAGTGGACCTTGTAATGCAATTTGAGCGTAGTCATCAGATTGATTGATGACCGTTACATCCCCAAGGACATGTTGTTGCATCCATTCAAAATCTTTTTCAATATTGGCTGCATTGACACATAATAAATAACGGTTTTCTTCCAATCGATAAACAAGCAGATCGTCAACGACTCCACCAGTTTCATAACACATCGCATTGTACTGGGCGCCACCAATGGCAATTTTTGAAATATCATTTGTTAATAGATTTTGTAAAAACTTGAGCGCATCTTTTCCTTCTACTAAAATCTCACCCATATGGGATACATCGAAAAGGCCCGCGCGATTTCTGACTGCATCATGCTCTTCCTTTATAGAAGAAAATTGTACAGGTAATTCCCAACCGCCAAAATCAATTGTTTTCCCACCGTATTTGGCATATTCATGGAATAACGGTGTTCGTTTTAATTCATTCCCCATTGCATATCCTCCTTAGAGTTTCAACGTTTTTGAACAAAAAAAGACAGACGAATCCCTCATCAATTTGAGGAATCCCCTGTCCTTGCACCTGAAAGTTACACCAAATTCAGTAATAGACAAGTCTACTCTCCTTTGGCTTTCCCCTTTGGTGGCTGTAACAAAAATGAACATATACAGCGCTCTCCAGAGATGCGTCCTGTACGAGTCTTTTTGCCTGAGAGATTCATAGTCCGTGACTACTTGCTCCTTCGGCGACGCTATTCACGTTCTCTCCCCGCACAATCATCCGCCCATATTTCATTATTCAATGTACAAATATGACAACTCTTGGCTATATCCTAACATTGAACGCTATAGAATGGCAATCTTTTTTTAAATTTAATGTAAAAACGAACATTCAACAAACATTCTAATTTATTGTTCACCTTTTAATCGATTCACTTGAAAAGCAATATACTCTACAATTTGACGTAGGGTACGACCTTCCGTCAAGACTCGAATATGACCTGCCGCCCGATAAAACTTTCTTCTCGTCTGATACAACTGTTCCAGCTCTTGTTTTGTGGAACGTTGTACAATTGGACGATTTTTATCATTTTTAATTCGAATATAAATATCTTCAAACGTGGCATCTAAAAAAAAGACGAGCCCTGTATGGCGCATGATTTTCCGATTTTCCTCGTTTATGGCAACTCCTCCACCTGTCGATATAATACATGCTTCATCTCGAAAATTACGAAGGAACTCGGTTTCCAACGCTCGAAAATGCGCCTCACCATATTTTTCAAATATTTCTGGAATCGACATCCCCTGTTGTCGAACTATTTCATGATCCATGTCATAATACGGCATTCTTAAAAAATAGCTTAATCTTCGACCGATAGCGCTTTTCCCACATCCCATGAAGCCTACTAAGTATATTTTTCGCATGCTATCACCTTCTTTACAACCAAAAATCTGTCTACTACTTACTACCAATTTTCTCTAGTAGGTTTATCGTAGCATGAACATTGGCTAATTCCAACGAATTATATGTTTTTATTTGTGATTCATATGAAATACAATAATAAGTTATAAAGGAAGTAGTGACAAAAAGTAACATGATAGCTAACGCGAAAGTACCACCTCTGTCATTGGTAATTTTTTTGAACAAAGAAGGTTCTCTCCTTTACTACACTATCCTGAAATTCAACATATATTGTCAAAAAATCTCCTTGAATTCTAAACTGAACCTTTTGAATACCGATTAATAACGGTACATAACCTTTATCATTTGTTTTTAGTCTTATTACATCACCGTATCGGTCGATTTGCTTTCGATCTACTGAATCTACATAAGCAATTTCAATTAGCTCTGATTTCTCTTTAACAGTTATCTCATCTACATTTGAAAATAACTGTTGAACATCTTGCACAAATAATTCCCACGTTACATCATCATCGGTTAATAACGAATGATTCATTTGATTTAACCATGAAACAACCATCATAAGGATAGCTGCTAATAAAATGAACACGACAAATTGAAATAATGCTTCTAGTAAAGTAAACCCTTTATTATTTAATAAATTTCTTCTTTTCGCCCGATACATTTTATCTTTTCATCATCCCCATTACGATATGTTACACAAATTTTTTGGCCGTCGTATGTCCAATGGTAATCGATTTGTTCAATTGTTTTCTTGCCACTTTTTAATGATTCCGTTTGAAGTCTTTTCGCCACTTCCAATGCCGTTTCAGAAGCGTGTAATTCTAATTTTTGGTTATATAAAGTTTCTTTTAAATGGTAAGTAAAAGGAATAAGAGTACCGGCAAGGATGAATAGAATGACGGCAGTTAGTAAAGTTTCAGCGAAGGATATTCCTTTATTATTTAGCATCAACTATCCTCATCCGTCCTTTTTGTATATTTACTATTAATTGTCTTTCTCCAAAGGGGGTATAAAAAATAATTTTGCCAAAATTCACTACTTCACCATTAGGATAAATCACTATATTTTTAAGATTACTATATATGTTTAATTGAACAATTGATGGAAAGGACCTCTCAAAAATTTTTTTACCATCAAGGCTGTAGTAGGCTTTATACGTATTATTATCACTAAACAATACATTGATTGTTTTCTTTTCCTCTATCGCAAGGGCTTGCATCCGTTGAATATCCAACTGAACTTGGTTAAAAAATTGCTCAACAGCCTGTTTTTCTGAGATGGTATACGTTACTTTATAAACAATAGAACTTACAACAATTACAATGAATAGGACCAATAACATTTCAATTAAACTAAATCCTTGATCGTTTTTCATATGTTTCATCAAGAGCATTTATTCAATTCGCTATTCTCCTTTCACTACAACTTTCCCATCGCTTTGTATTTGGATTTCTGCTCCATTCGGACAGGAAGTTTCACCTTCATTTATATAATCCTTCTCGACTAATTCACTTAAAGTAGGAATGTCATGGTAATCAATTTTGTATGCTTCAACTTGTCCTTGAACCATTTTGACAAAGGCATCGCACCCCTTTTGATCTATTGAAGAAAAATGTTTTGTTACATTTGGAATTGTAATCAATATTAAAATGGAAATAATTAACAAAACTATAAGCATCTCTATAAGAGTAAACCCGTCTTGTCTTTTTAAAATCAAAACCATCACTCCTTTTAAATCAATTCAATTAATTCATACATTGGTAATAAAATACTTAAATAGGCAGCGATAATACATACTGCAATAAGGATGAAAAAACATGGTTGTACAATAGCAATAATGAATTGAATGTTCGTTTGCAGTTTTTCTTCCAATAAATCACAGTAAATGAGCAATTCTCGACCTAAATAACCGCTTTTTTCTCCGTGTTTTATAAATTCTTCAAACTTCGGTGAGAACCAAGCTAATATAGAGACTGCATTTGATAGTAATTCACCATAGATGACTTGTCTTTCTAGCTCCCTCGCTACATAAGCAATCGTTTGATTTAATTGTTGATTTTGTAAAATGTCTAATGCTTGTTGTAGTGAAATACCACTAACAAGTAGTTCTCCTAGGGTTTTCGATATTCGTATCGTTAATTGCAACTTGAAAAAGTAATTTACAACTGGAAGTTTTAATAAAATATTGATTCGTTCGGATATTGCTTTCCTTTTTAAATGAACGAAGAATATTAGAAAAAGGATGAAACAACTGGAGGAAATAATAAAGAGTATATCTGGGAGATGGAGAAAAAGATTTGAAATACTAACCATTCCGCTTACTTCCTTTGATCGAGAACGAATGATTTCCGTAATACTTGGTAAAAAATACGTACGGAAAGCGATAAAGATCATCATGAGAACAACGGATAAAAATATTGGATAGCTTAACAGTTTCACTACTTTTTTCCTCATTTGATATGTAAATTCTAACTGCTTCGAAACTGTTTTTAATACTTCAGCAATGTTTCCACTTTCTTCAGCAATTTGAAGGGTAATCAAGTAATGATTCGGTATGGGAAAACTTTTTAATATGTCGATAACTTTCCCACCATTTTTTAGTTTTTCATAGATTATTGCCCTCCAATAAACTAAATTTTCTACATGGTAAGGAAGTAACATATCAATGGAGTCGGCAAATGTGTAACCTTCATTCAGCAACGTACTTAACCGATTTAAAAATGCAGGTAGTTGTTTGACTTTCTTCTTTTTTGAGGGAAGATAAGGATACTCCTTTAATTTAAGTAGTAACGGTTGCATGCCTATCCTTCACCTCATAGGAAGCTAATTGGTGGGATAACTTCTCATGTTTAGGTAATTGATACTTGTCACCCCGCATAACCGCTGCTATCGCCTCAACTAAATGACAATCACTTAAAATTTCATATAACGCTTTCCTTTCCTCTGTTCCTATTTCCACCAAACATTGAGCAACAATTCCAATAAGAGCTTGTCTAATTTCTTCAATCGATATATTTAAATCTAACAATCGATATATGCAATTAACTGTATCCTTCGCATGAATGGTACTTAATACTAAATGGCCCGTTAACGAAGCTTCAATTGCAATCTTTGCGGTTTCCTGATCACGAATTTCTCCAATCATGATGACGTCCGGTGAGTGACGTAATATTGCTTTTAAACCGGCTGCATAGGTTACCCCTGCCCTTTCATTTACTTGAATTTGCAATAAATTCGATTGACTATTCTCAACTGGATCTTCTAAAGAAATGACGTGACGGGCAAGAGTTTCGCTCGTGTAATTCACTAATGAATATAAAGTAGTCGTTTTTCCTGAACCAGTTGGCCCACAAAATAACAAAAGACCTTGTTGGTTGGATATGAGTTGAACTAGTTTTTCTGCCGATTTTTGATTGAGGGAAAGTGAAGTAAGGGGGAGACTGGAATTTTGAAGCATTAATCGGATAACGACACTTTCTCTTTTAAAAACAGAAGGTAGAGTAGATACCCGAAAGGCATATAACTGATTTGAGAATTCCTTTTGAAAAGAACCGCTTTGAGGTTTGCGTTTTTCGCTTATATCAAGGGATGATAAAAATTTGAAATAAGAGATGATCCGGTCTCCTAATTCAAAAGGTATATTGGTCGTTGGAAATAGTTTTCCATATTTACGAAAATGTATGGAATATTGATGATTTTGAGGAACAATATGAATATCCGATGCTCCGAAATGGAGTGCCTTCAATAATAACTGCATACTTTTATTTTCTACTACAGATTCAATGTCCATAGGCAACACCTCATCATTATAGTATTTTAATTGACCGCAACTGAATTAAAAACAGTATATAATGGTAATGGAAATTGGAAAACCCCTTTTTCTAACTTTAATATTTCAACTTAATTTTCTAAAGAAATGATAAATTTGATCAAGATATTATTGTTTATCCAAAAAAACCTTTTAGTATTGTTTAACGTTTTCTTTAATAATGAAGGTTAAAATATAAAATAGAAGGAAAATATTATTTTCATTACGTATGACCGTTTAAAAAATCGTAATTAACAAATAATGAAATTAAACTGCTTTTTCTATTCCATTGAAAACCTTACCAAAAGTTAACGTTTATTTCCATTTTAAATAGGAGAAAAAAAGATAAAACGTTCTCTAAATTTTAATTTGTTTGTCACAAACAAAATGGAAGTAGCAGTTTACATTATCCTTACCAATCATTTATAATAAAAGTTGAGATTATTGAGTCACATGGCAAAAGGAGGGATTCTTCATGAGCAACATGTATAAAGTTATGGCATTCTGGACTGGTGTTTTTGCCGTTATGTTCTACCTTGGTGATATGTACGAGGTTTCGCTATTATTCGTTGGTAATACAATTTTATTTATATTATTAGGCTTCTTAAACCTAACAGAACGCATGTACATGTACATTTTCGGAGCTTATTTAACTATATTCTTCGCTGGATTTACGTATTATACTACATTTATCCATGTACCTGGTGCTGGCCATTAAAAAAAACATCGACTGGTTGTTCAGTCGATGTTTTTCTTTTTACCCTTCGTAACCGTTTAAAAACGGATTCATATCCATTTCAGCTTGTGGCGTTGTATAAGAGCCATGTCCAGGGTAAATAATTGTATCCTCTGGTAATACTAATAATTTTTCATGGATAGATTGAAGAAGTACTTTTAAAGACCCTTCAAGTAAATCTGTTCTACCAATACTTCTTTCAAAAAGTGTATCCCCTACGATGGCAAAGCCATCCTCTTCAAAAATATACGAAATACTTCCAGGAGAATGACCAGGAGTGAATACAGCTTTGAATGTAAAACCATCGATGTTAAACGTTTGCTCTTTGCGAATTATATGAGCTTCTTCTGGTTTATTTACAATATAATTTGGAAGTTCTGCATATTTACCAGAGCCGTTTTTCATCGGATCTCCAAGCCAACTGACTTCCCGTTCATGTACATATAATGGTAAATCAAACATTTCCCTTAATTCATCCACTGCTCCAATATGGTCAAAATGGGTATGGGTCAAAAAGATTGCCTTTGGTTTCAATTGATTGGAACGAATGACATTCACTATTTTTGAAGCTTCTTCACCTGGGTCGAATAGAATGCAGTCCTTTTGCTTATTACTAACAATATAACAGTTTGTTTGAACAGGACCTAAACTAAAAACTTTTACATTTAACATCAATCATCACCTCTTGATTATTATACATGGATAAGAAAAAAATTACATTGAACGTTCAAATAAACTGTATTTTTTGTTCTCGACAAAAAGATGTAAGTGCTTTACAATAAAGAAGGAATATTGTCTACGACATTCAACTTCTAATGTCTAAAGGAGTGTCATCTTAATGAACTTATTAATGGTTATTTTCGCTTTAGTAGCAATCTTTGCTGTAGTAAATTTATTCCAAGCAATTAAAGAAAAAAATATTCTTGCTTTAGTTTTCAGTATTGCTACAGCTGCAATTTTCGGTTGGTTTGTAGTCATGACAGTTTTAAACCAAGGTTACCCACCAAAATTGCACTAATTCATTGTAAAAGACGAGGTATCAAAAGATACTTCGTCTTTTTCGTTTCTTTAACAGTATTGTTAAAGAACATTTAGGTTATCCAGCGTCATTGAATAAGTTAAAAACAAAAGGGCCATTTCATTTGTGAAATGACCCTTTTCGTTATTCTTTCTCTTCTTTTATTACATTTTGTTTTAAATTCCCTGTATCTTCATCATAAAAACGTAATAAATCGCCATTAATAATTTGATCAGAATATTCAAGTTCGATTAAAGCACGGTCAATGTATGGTTGACACGCGTCAATTTCTATTTCTTCGCCTGTTCCCCGATCGTAACATACTTCACCCGCGTAAACTAATTGATCTGTCACAAAACGACCATCCCGGAATATAACGAAATCTTCATGTTCTTCTGAGAACATATCGTCACCTAGTTGCATGTCATTTGAAGTATCAATTCCTAAAAGGTGTAAAATCGTCGGACGAATATCAATTTGACCTGAAGTTTTATCAATTACTTGACCATCGTTCGATCCTGGAATATGGATAAATAACGGTACTGATTGCAATAATGCACTATCATAGGCAGTAATCTCTTCCTTACCTAAATATTGCGCCATTGCTTTATTATGGTTTTCCGAAATACCATAATGGTCACCGTACATGACAATAATGGAGTTATCGTAAAGACCTGCTTCTTTTAACTCTTCAAAGAATATTTTAATGGATTCATCTAAATAACGAACCGTTTGGAAATAACGATTCAGTGTTCCAGAATTTGAATTATATTCTGGAATCATAATATCCTCTTCCGTTAAAGTAAATGGATAATGGTTTGTTAATGTGATCATACGCGTAGCAAAAGGTTGCTCCATCTCAGTCATCATATCAACGGACTGTTCGAAAAATGGAATATCTTTTAATCCCCAGTTCACAGAGTTTTCATCTGTTACATCATAGGAATCGACATCGTAAAATTTCTGAATATCTAACGATTGATAAATGACATCCCGATTCCAAAAAGATGCATTGTTGGAATGCATGACACTTGTAAAATAACCATTTTCATTTAATTTTTCAGACATCGAATTATACGTATTCCCACCATGAGTAAAGAACACTGCACCACTGCCTAAGCCAAACAATGAATTTTCTACTATAAATTCAGAATCGCTTGTTTTCCCTAATCCAGTTTGGTGATAGAAGTCACTGAAATAATACGTATCTTTATCTTGTGTAAGAGAATTTAAGAAAGGTGTTACTACTTCCCCATTCATTGTATTATTTATCACAAAATTTTGGAGTGATTCTAATTGTACAAAAATGACATTACGTCCTTTATACTTACCAAACATTTCTTCATTAATGGCAGATTGGTTTGCTTGCACATAGTTTTCTACTTCCACAAGTTCACTGCCATCCGCTAATGCTCTTTGCGCACTTGATTTCGATTGAACATAAATATCATACAGATGATAGTTATATGTCCCAATATTTTTTACTAATAATTCACGATCAAATGCACGGGTTAATAATTGTGGGCGTTCCGTTTCCGCTAATCCTAAATTTAAGAACACCATTGCAACAGCTAATACAAAATAAGCACGACGAATTTCTTTACGAATTGGTGTTGTTTCTTGTAATTTTGGTAAAAATTTAATAACTAAAATTAAAACAACAACATCTGTGAAGTAAAAAATATCGTACCAGTTAATAATTTCCGTTACTGAAGTGCCTAAATCTCCGAAATTGCTAGTTTGGAATAAAACTGCTAATGTAATGAAATCATTATAGAATCGATAAAACGCAACATTAGCAAATAATACAATCGCCAGAAGAACACTTACTGTTATTAAGTAACGATGGCGTACTTTTGCCGTTTTAAAAAATAATGAAATCCCATAAGCAAATAATAAGAAACTTAATGGGTTTATTATTAAAATAAGCTCTTGCATTGCGTTTTCAATGTCCATTTCAAAACTTGTATGGTAGACAATCACAGTTTTGATCCAAGTCGTCAGTATAGCTATAGCTAAAATCGAATGTTTAGGCCATTTAGAAAAATTCATTCCAAAACATCCTTTCCACATAATTGATACATAGATATAAACATAAATTTCTATTGAAATTTACACAAAAAAATAAATTGCTAAGTTTGAAAACAAATTTTATCTTAATCTTCATTCCTTTAATTATCAATATAATATGTATACAAAAATTTCAAAAACAATAGTGGGTATACATCATGAAATTGATAACATTTAAGATAACATTATATTGATGGCAACAAACAAACCTTTATACCGCTTACATTTGGAACGTTTTTTTAATTTTTTTGTACATACTTTTTCTCTAATTTTGCAAGAAGTATTAATTATCTTTCAAAAAAGTACGGAACATTACAAATATTAAAGAACTATATTATTATTTACGTTTTATTTACAAAAAAGTTCCCAAATGAAAACAGTGGCAAATAAATCCACTGTCAATTTAATGTATATAATTAACAATTATTAACAATATAATACCACTTAAAACATAATATATGGTAATTTTTTTGAAATTATTTAATAATTTTTAAATTCATGACGATTATTGCATTTTTTTCTCTTCCTGTTCTAGCCGTGATAACTCTTGTTTGATTAGGAGCATTGCTGACTGAAAGTCTTTTGGTTCAAGAACCTTTGCTTTATATAGCTCCCGAATTTCATCTTCCATTAATAATAAATCTCCAATTCGATCTCTTGTATAAATAAATGTTCCATATTGTTTTAGTAAATCATATATATCTTTCATTGTTTTCATTTTGACGTCCCCTTTCGATTTGCGACACAATCAATTCGCGATGTCTCAGTAATGATAAGATCCACTGGTATATCAAAGGTTTCAACTGGTACTTCATCTACAATTTGGATATTAAAAGCAAGGGAAATTAACTGACCTTTAAATTTTGTTAAATAGCGATCATAATAACCGCCACCGTAACCAATCCGGTAACCATTATAATCAAAGACGATTCCTGGCACGATTATACAATCAATTTCTTCAGCAGTAACAAGTTCTGTACATTGGGGAATCGGTTCTAATAAATCCATATATACGATTTCAAGCTGTTGAAAATTCTCAATTGCATAAAAGTCCATCGTAAGATTTACTGGATGACATTTTGGAACAACGACTTTTTTATTCATGTTCCATAAAGCTTCAATTATTTCTTTCGTATGAACTTCCCTTTTACGGGAAATCGTGATAGCAATCGTATTCCCTTCGATAATAGAAGGCTCTTTTAATAACTGTTCTTTCATGTACATAGAGGATTGTCTGAATCGATCATCGGACAGATCATTTAACGCTTTTCTTATTTGGTTTCTCAATTGTTTTTTATCCAAATTTACCATCCCCTAAATCCTTTTATCCATTTATAATTAAAAAGCCAAAACCACAAGTGGTTTTGGCAATAATGCTTACTTAGTTTCACGGTGAAGAGTGTATTTCTTCTCGCGAGAGCAATATTTTTTAAGTTCAAGACGTTCTGGATTATTACGTTTGTTCTTTTTAGAAATGTAGTTACGTTCACCACAATCTGTACAAGCTAATGTAATGTTTACGCGCATTATTAACCCTCCCACTCTATATAAAGACTTTAATTTCATTTGAGCATGATTTATACGACTAAATCATTATAACATAAATAGAAAAAAAATCTAGCATCATTTATTATTAACTTTTCTTATGCTAAAATAACTTAAAATAGTAAAAAAGACGGAGGAACAACAGTGGATTTATCAATGATTTTAATGATCATCGGCATTGTTTGTATTGTTGTATCATTTTTCCTAAAAGATACATCTAAACGAATTGAAAAAGACTTAGAAGACTTATCAATTAGTATTTACCAAGAAACAAATTCATTAAAAAAGCGGTTGAAAATAGTAGAAGAGGAGTTGCTTCTTGAACCAAACTTTTCCATTAAATCGGCACCTACACCGAAAATAAAAGAAACATCGGTACAAAAAAAACAACCAACAACTGTTCAACAGAAGCAAGTCAATGAAATATTAGTATCTCAAGTGATCCAACTTAATAAACAAGGCTATCCGATTGAGGAAATTAGCAAAATGTCTACTTTATCTACACAACAAATTTTATCGATATTACGAGATGGGAGATAGACGATGAAAAGATCATCTTTGCGTAGCTTCGGTATTGCTTGTTTTATCATTGGAATGGTCATGACGATGTCAAATAAGTTCCATATTCCATTCCTTTCATCAGACGATGTCTCCAACGAAGAACAATATAAAGAACAAATTACCCAATTGGAACATCAGCTAGAAGAAGCAAAAGAACAAATCGCCGTATTAGAACAAAAGGAACAAACTACTTCACAAAAACTAGAAACAACGAACGAAAATACGACGACAAAAGACGAAGTAACAGATGAAGAAGTAGTGAGTGGCACTTTATATATTTACTCTGGTTTAACAGTAGCAGAAATTGCTCAAAAACTAAAAGATATGGGCATTATACATAACAGTGTTGAATTAGAACTATTTTTAGCTCAACCTGAATACGCAAAATCAATACAAAAGGGACAATTTGAATTAAATTCATCTATGTCTATTGAAGAAATCGCTAATATTATTACTGGAAAACAACCAGCTTAACATAAAGGGGAAGGCTATTTAAGCCTTCCCCTTTTTCTTGAAGTAACTTCTTATATATTCAACAAACATTATTGTGGCGGAGCTTTTAAAACGGCTTTTCATAAAGGCCAATCCAATTTCTCGTTTACAATTTCGGGCATCAACTCGAATAATTTTTAGTTTATATTGTTCTAATCCTTTAATATAAGGGATCAATGAAACGCCTAAACCACTTTCCACTAACCCAGCAACCGTATGTACTTCCTCCCCTTCGAAAGCAACGTTTAATTGGAAACCTTCCCTTTTAAATAAATCATCCACTGATTTTCTTAATGAGTTCCCTTTCTTTATACAAATAAAGGGATCATGGGCAAAATCCTTTATTTTTACCATCTGTTTATTAGCTAATCTATGACTTTCAGGTACAATGAAAAAAATTTCTTCTTCCCACAACTTTTCCCAAACAATCTCCTCATTTGAATCTACCGAAGAAATTAAACATACATCCAACTCTCCTGCTTCGAGCTTTTTTAAAATAGAGCTGGAGTTACTTTGGGTTAGTAGAAATTTCATTTGAGGATAAACTTTTTTCACATCCGTCATGAGGGAAGGAATAATTTCTAAACCAAGAGTATGCATAAATCCAATCGATACTTCCCCTTGACCAGGTGAAACTAAATTTGCTAAATCTTCTTTTGCCCTTTCATATTCCTTTACAATATATTCTGCTCGCTCTAAAAAGAACTTTCCATACCGATTTAATTGAATCGAACGACCGTTTCGATCAAACAATGCCACACCTAAAGATTCTTCTAATAAGGAAATGGATTTACTTAAGGCAGGCTGGGTAATATGTAAATGTTGAGCAGCCTGGGACATATTTTCATATTTAGCCACCAATATAAAATATTGAAGGGAATTAAAATCCATTTTCCGTCTCCTTATTACTTTTATTTATAAGACAAATAAAAATTATGAATTATCATTATATGATTTCACTTATTATAATAAATGTAATACGAAAGTACAAAATGTTAATTTTTTCAAAAGAGGCGAACCAACATGAGTTATTTACAAAGAGGGACAAAGGAATTTCATTTAGCCAATTTAGCACTTTTTGCAGCTGGCTTTATTACCTTTGCCAATTTATATGTCACACAGCCATTATTCCCCCAATTTACTGAACAATATGGCGTATCACCTGCCGTCGCAAGCCTCTCCCTCTCCCTATCTACTGGTGTTTTATCCGTTAGTTTAATTTTATGTGGTTCGTTATCAGAAGCTTGGGGTCGTAAACGCTTAATGACGATTTCCATCTTTCTTTCATCTTTACTAACCATTGTTCTTGCTGTTTCACCTACCTTTGAAACTCTATTACTATTACGCATTATCCAAGGCTTTGTCTTTGCAGGTGTTCCTGCTATCGCCATGGCTTACTTAGGTGAAGAAGTTCATCCAAGTAGTCTTGGCGTTGCTATGGGATTATATATAAGTGGCAATTCCGTCGGTGGATTAGCTGGTCGCATTATTATGGGAACGATGTCTGACTTTTTCAGCTGGCAAATCGGCATGGTTGTTTTAGGCGTCATCAGTTTCCTTGTTAGTCTTTATTTTGTTTGGGCTTTACCAGCATCAAAACATTTTACCCCACGGCAACTGAAGCTGAAACCTTTAGCTAAATCGTTATTTTCCCATTTAAAGGACCCTGGATTAATTTGTTTGTTCGGTATTGCTTTTACATTGATGGGAAGCTTTGTCACACTGTATAACTATATCAGTTATAAATTAATGGGAGCCCCCTATCATTTAAGCGCAGGCGTTGTAGGTTGGATTTTTCTCGTTTACTTAGTTGGTACCTTTAGTTCAACTTGGTTCGGTAGCTTGTCAGATAAATTTGGAAAACAAAAAGTATTGTTAACTGGCATTACAATTATGTTTACGGGAGCGTTATTAACTTTACCTGTACATTTATTTATAAAAATTTTAGGAATTGTCATTTATACGTTCGGCTTTTTTGGCGCCCATTCCATTACTAGTGGCTGGGTAAGTTCCCGCGCGAAAAAAGATAAAGCTCAAGCATCCTCCCTTTATTTATTTGCCTATTATTTCGGCTCAAGTGTAGGCGGTACGACAGGTGGTCTTTTCTGGTCAAGCTGGGGCTGGAATGGTGTTATTGGATTTATCAGTTCTTTTTTAATTACTTCTTTCACGCTAGCTGTTACACTAATAGTGTTAAATCGGAAAGAAAAAATGTTGGAAGACCATCTCCAATATTAAGAAAGAGAGTGAATGATGATGAACATTTATGACTTTGATGTAACTGCAGAAAATGGTGAGAAATATTCTTTGGAACGATACAAAGGGAAAGTATTGCTCATTGTGAACACTGCAACAAAATGTGGATTAGCTGGCCAATTTAGTGAATTGGAAGAACTTTATCAAAAATATCATTCCCAAGGTCTTGAAATTCTTGGTTTTCCTTCAGATCAATTCAAACAAGAATTAACTACAGGAAATGAAGCAGCGGAAGCTTGTCGTCTTACATATGGGGTAACTTTCCCGATGCACGACATTATTAAAGTAAACGGCGAAGAAGCCCATCCACTTTTCCAATATTTAACGGAAAAAACAAAAGGTTTTTTAGGAAAAAACGTTAAATGGAACTTTACGAAATTTTTAGTAGACCGAGACGGAAATGTTGTGGAACGATTCGCTCCAACGGATAAACCGTCCAAATTTGAAAAAGAAATTGCTAAATTACTATAAAATGAGGAAGGACACGTTGCTTGAAAAGCCCGTGTCCTTTTTCACTACCACAATGGTTCATCTTCTTTCGTAAAGCTAATTGTAAAATTGGAAATATAAAAAATATGGAAGATTGCAACGAGTGTAAAGGGAAAACCGATTAGTTGAAAAGGAATTCCTAACATACCTAAACTATAAAAACTAAGAAATGGAACGAAGAATGGTAGTATATTTCTCGATTTTTTACTTTGAAAAATCTGCTCGCCGCAATGATAACATTGGGTTCGAAAACTGCCTAAAGAGTTTTTGAATCGTCCTTTTTTTGAAATTTGATGACCGCAATGAGGGCAATTTGGTAAATGTTTATGGCGGATTGACCATAATAGTAATAAACAATTATTTAAAAGAACAAACAAAACGATAAGAAATTTTATTGCCTCAAGGGATTGACTGACAATTGTAAAACTGCCTATCCCTAGTAATAAAGATCCACCCACAAACCATCGTATGATCAACTTCTTTGAAAATCCCCTAATATAATGAATCCCTTTTTTCTCCCGCCATCTTTCCGTTTTTAGTAATACTGTAATCGTTAATAATAAAGCTAAACATTCAAGAATGATTAATCCTATAAACCAATAAAATGTAGCATCTAAATGTAGAAAAATATTTGATAAGTAATTTTCACCTTGGACAGTCGCATTAGTGAAATTGACACGGTTCTCTTTGAAAAGGATAAAGAAAAAAGCTAACCCAGCAAAAAAGGTTGTTAAAACAATTGGGTAACCCCAATTTCTTTTAGAAGTTTGTTCTATATTTTCATTGATAATTTTTCGAACTATTTCTTCCTTTGTTTCGGTACTTAAATGGATATTCCCATCCAATTCTTTTTTCCACAACTGTTGTAAATCATTCATTTCCATTGAGTAACACCTCCAAATCTACGCCTTTTAGTTTCTCTTTTAAAACAGTTCTAGCTTTTTGCAATCTTGATTTAACTGTTGATTCAGGAATACTTAAAATTTCTGCAATCTCTTTCGTTGTATGGTCTGCATAATAATAAAATAAGAGAACTTCTCGTAATTTAACATTTAATGAAAATACCGCTTCGGTAACTTCCATCTTTTCTTCTTTTTCAATGTATTTTCTTTCTATATTTTTTGTTTGCCCTCGAATATGGAATTTTCCAATGAGTAATTCCTTTTTATTTTTCCAACTTCTTAAATAATCGGTACATCGATGAACCGTTATTTTTGTTAAATACGTTTTTAGCGACGCTTCACCACGAAACTGTTCTTGTTTTTTATAATAAGTAAGAAAAACATCTTGAATCATTTCTTCCGCTATCCGCTGGTCTTTAACATATGTATAGGCGATTCTTAATAAGTAATCACCGTAAAGTTCAATTATTTCTTCTAAATGATCATGCACTGACTTCCCTCCCTTTCAACTATATAGACGAGAAAAATGAACTTTTGGACGAAAAAAGCACACAAAAAATTTTTGCGTGCGAGAAGGATTTATATAAAACTATCTAAAACAGTTTGGGCAACTTCATGCAATTTCCTTTTTCTCTCTTCATCTGTTGGGAGCTGGGCTATTCTTTGTAATTGCTCTTCTAAAGCAATCTTTACAAAAAAAGGCAGCTTACAAATTACATTTTCCATCATCCATTTCTTTAAATCGTAATCCATTGCTTCGCCTTCTAATAATTCAAAAATGAACGGCGTAATCTCCGCTGGATATTGAAGTAATAGTTCAGCTAATCCTTCGTTTCTCTCTATTTCCCCTACTTTTAACCATTCTAAAACGAAAGGTAAATTACTTCTTTTCTCTTCCTCAGATAATGTTAACAATTGTTCTACACTCGCTTCCAAGTATACCCCTCCCTTTTTAAGCAGTTAGTTGTTTATTCGTTGAATATGATGTAAAAACGACTCTATTAAGTGGGTACCTTTTTCCGTTCCTATCGATTCTGGATGGAATTGTAAACCGAAGACCGGAAATTGTTTATGTTGAATCGCCATCACTTCCCCATCATCCTTCGAAGTTGCAACAATTTCTAAATCTTGATGCAATGTTGTTCGATCAATTATGAGAGAGTGGTAGCGCATTACTGAAATTTCCCCGTCCATTTTTTCAAACATTCCCTTTTGCTCATAATTTAAAGTAGAAAGTTTTCCATGCATAATATTGTTTGCCCGTAAAACTGTACTTCCAAAGGCTTCTCCAATTGATTGATGACCTAGACATATGCCTAGTATTGGAAACTCTTTATATAATTCTTTAACGACGGAAACTGTAATCCCTGCTTCCTTTGGCGTTCCAGGACCTGGTGATAGAACAATCGCTTCTGGCTTTAATTGACGAATGGATTCAATGGAAATCGCATCATTACGAATGACTTCAACGTTTTTTCCGAGGCTAGCGATTTGTTGATATAGATTATAAGTAAATGAGTCGTAATTATCGATTAGTAAAATCATATGGATACCTCCAAGAGTGCCTTCGCCTTATTTAACGTTTCTTCATATTCCAATTCGGGTATCGAATCATAAACAATTCCTGCACCCGCTTGAACCATTGCCTTATTGTCTTTTACGACCATTGTACGAATCGCTAATGCTAGATCCATATTGCCATTTACTGAAATGTAGCCAATTGCTCCAGCATAAACCCCACGCTTTAATGGTTCCAAATCATTAATAATTTGCATTGCGCGAATTTTCGGTGCACCGGAAACTGTTCCTGCAGGTAAACAGGAGATTAATACGTCGAGCACATGCATATTATCACATAATTCACCTGTTACTTCTGAAACAATATGAATGACATGTTTATACCGTTCAATCGTCATGTATTTGACCACTTCAACGGTCCCGACCTTACTTACTCGCCCTATATCATTACGCCCTAAATCTACAAGCATTCGATGCTCTGCTACTTCCTTTTCATCATTTAAAAGCAGCTGTTCGATTTTACTGTCCTCTTCCTTTGTTTTTCCCCTCGGTTTTGTACCAGCGATTGGGTTTGTCGTAACTTTTCCGTCACGTACCTTTACTAAGCTTTCCGGTGACGTACCAAGAATTGTATATTCATCGAACTCCATATAAAACATATATGGTGACGGATTGGATGTACGTAATTTTCGATATAACGAAAAAGGGTTCCCTTTAAAGCCAGAAGTAAATCGTTGGGATAATACTACTTGGAAAATATCCCCCCGTTCTATATGCTCCTTCGCTTTTTGAACCATATGAACAAAATGTTCCTTCTCCATTGTCGGTTTAAATTGAATCGAGTAGGAAGCTTCTTCATTAAAGGGTATACTTTGTTTAATTTGTTGTTCAAGTTGTTGGATTGCCTTTTTCATTTCCTCTTCCGAACGACCTGTATGAAACAAATCGATGGCTGCAATAAACACTTTTTGTAATAAATGATCAAACACGATAAAAGTATCGTAAAAATATACATGAACGTCAGGCATATTTAATTCATCTTCCAACACTTCCCCAATGTTTTCATAATAAAAGGCAGTGTCATACCCGAAATACCCAATGGCTCCACCAAAAAAGGAGAATGGATATTGTCGATTTTGGAGCGGCATCATTTCTCTTAATTTATCTAACACCGAACCTTTTCCGACTTGTATTTCACTCCCTTTCATTTCACATACAAAGCCTTCCTGATTTCCTTTTAGTTGGGCAATAGGGTTCACTGCGATAAAGGAATAACGCCCGCTTTCTTCATGTTTAGCAGATGATTCAAATAGTACTTTGCTGGTACCTGATAAACTTTCAAAAATCGAAATGGGCGTCATCATATCCCCTTGCAATTCTTCCATGATGAAGTTTTTTACCTCTACAGTCATCTCAACTCTCTCCTTCTCTCTACTAATCTCATCTCATCTATGCACATACGTATAACTGTCATTTAGACAGCTATACAATATAAAAGGCCCTTCCATCACTAAAGGACGGAAGAGCCGTGGTGCCACCTTCATTGACTAACAATGTTTAAAAACCATTCATTAGTCCACTTAACTGTTTTTAACGTCACATCACGCTAGTACCTACTCAACATTTCAGTACTAGAAGCTAGAAAGCCCATTCATATTATGTTATGCACTAGCTTCCACCAACCGCCAGTTCTCTTTGCCACTCCATAATACTACTATTTTTCATCATCGCTTCATTATTTACTTAAAACTATTTTATTATAAATTTTTCATCTATTCAAACAATTTTCAAAAAAAATTGGAGCTCCATTGAATTTGGAGCCCCAACAAAATTTAATGATTTAAATCGAAACGTTGACCTTTTTTCAAATACAGTAAATACTCAGCAATATTCGTTGCATGGTCTGCACATCGTTCTACAAAGCGACAAATAAATGACAAATACGTAATTTGAGAAATATTTTCAGGGACAACAGAGCTTAGCTGCATCAGATGTTTAATCATATTTCCATACATTTCATCAATTTCGTCATCGTACTCAGCAATGACTTTTGCCTTAGACATGTTTTCTTCCTTGAAAGCTTCCACAACTTGTCGAAGCATTTCTGTTGATTTGTAACACATATCTTCGAGCAATTCTACAGAAGTAATAAACCGTTCATTTCCTATGCGAATTGCTTCTTTTGCGATGTTTACGGCATGATCTCCAACCCGTTCCATATCAGAAGCTGCTTTTAACAATACGATTAAACGTCGCAAATCAGTCGCAACCGGTTGTTGTCGAGTCATTAATTTAATCACGCGATCATTAATCGCTTCTTCCATACGATTAATTTCAACATCTTGAATAATGACTTGATGGGCAAGCTCAAGATCTTTTTGAAATAGTGCTTCAAAGGAATTTTCCAACGTTTCGATACTGCGGTTACTTAGCTCAATAAAATCATTTTGCAACGCTTGAATTTCATGATCAAAACGTTCTCTAGCTGACATACACAATCAATCCCTTCTTATCCAAAACGACCTGAAATGTAATCTTCTGTACGTTTATCTCGAGGAGTAGAAAAGATTTTATCTGTTTGATCAAACTCTACAACTTCTCCGTTTAAGAAGAAGGCAGTTTTATCGGAAATACGAGCTGCTTGTTGCATGTTATGCGTTACGATAATAATTGAATAATTATCTTTTAATTCTTGAACAAGTTCTTCTACTTTCAAAGTTGAAATTGGGTCAAGAGCTGATGTTGGTTCATCCATTAAAATCACATCTGGCTCAATTGCTAAACAGCGTGCAATACAAATACGTTGTTGCTGACCACCGGATAATCCGTATGCATTTTGGTTTAAACGATCTTTTACTTCATCCCAAATTGCAGCACCACGTAAAGATTTCTCAACAATTTCATCAAGAATTTTTTTATTTTTAATACCGTGAATACGTGGACCGTAAGCAATATTATCGTAAATCGATTTTGGGAATGGATTTGGTTTTTGGAATACCATCCCTACTTTCGTACGTAGTTCTTCTACTTCATACGAAGGATCTAAAATATTGCGACCACGGTAATTAATTTCACCGTTTGTTTTAACCGTTGGAACAAGCTCTACCATACGGTTTAGTGCTTTAATATATGTGGATTTACCACAACCAGAAGGACCAATGATGGCAGTCACTTCATTTTTTTTAATATCTAGATTAATATCCTTTAATGCATGGTGATCTCCATACCAAAGATTGAAACCTTTCGTTTGAACAACAGTATTTTTTTCTACTGTTTGAATACTATCACTAATAATCGGCGACGGAGTTTTAATAGTAGCTTTCGCTTTTTCGTTTTTAATCATAAGCTCTACCAATTTTACACATCCTTAATATCGTTTTTGGAATTTATTTCGAATCATAATTGCGATCGAGTTCATTAAAATCAAGAAAATCATTAACACAATAATCCCTGCAGCCGCAACAAACTGGAATTCTTCTTGCGGACGTTTTGCCCAGTCATAAATTTGCAACGGTAATGTTGTAAATTGACTTAACAAACCATCAGGTAAGAATTGTAAAATAACCGGAATACCTAGGACAACAAGGGGTGCCGTTTCTCCGACAGCTCGGGATAAGGCTAAAATACTACCTGTTAAAATCCCTGGAATAGCTGCTGGCAATACGACCCGCGTAATTGTTTGCCATTTTGTTGCACCCATTCCATAAGAGGCTTCCCTTTGCTCTTTCGGTACAGCACGAATCGCTTCCTGTGCTGCCACAATGATGACAGGTAATATTAACAAACTCATTGTAAAACCTGCAGCTAAAATACTTTTTCCTAATAGGAACATTCGAACAAAAATCGTTAAACCAAGTAAACCAAATACGATCGATGGAACACCGGCTAAGTTCGAAATATTCATTTGAATAAATCTTGTAAATTTATTTTTCTTTGCATATTCTTCTAAATAAATCGCTGTTCCAACACCTAAAATGATGGATACAGGTGCGATAACAAGCATTAAATAGATGGAACCAATTAAAGCTGCTTTAATTCCTGCTTTATCTGGGAAACGAGAACCGAAGTTATTAAAGAAATCCCAGTTTAAATAGCCAGCACCTTGAGAAACGATACGTACAAGTAAAATGACTAATGTAAGCAATGCTAATCCTGTAGCGGCAAGGAAAACCGTTTTCCAAACCTTGTTTAATTTTAAACGTGATTTCATCCGCTTCATTACGTCAGTATTATCGATGTATTTCATTTTAATACTCCTCCCTGAAGCGTTTCGAAATAAATTGCGCTAGTAAATTCATAAGTAATGTAAAGACGAATAATGTAAATCCAACAGCGTAAATCGAGTAATAAATTGTTGTACCATAACCAGCATCACCAGATGATACTTGAACGATGTAAGCTGTCATCGTTTGAATCGATCCCGTTACATTGAAATCAAATGTTGGTGTCGCACCACCAGCAAGGGAAACGATCATTGTTTCACCTATAGCACGGGAAACAGCTAATACGACCGAAGCAATAATCCCTGATAACGCAGCAGGTAATACAACTTTTAAAGATACTTCTAATTTCGTAGCACCTAATGCTAATGCACCTTCTCGAATTGAATTAGGAACGGAGCTCATTGCATCCTCTGATAATGATGCAATCATTGGTAAGATCATAATACCTACCACAATCCCTGGGCTAAGCGCATTGAATATTTTCAGCGACGGTATCAATTCTTGAAGTAAAGGTGTTACAAATGTTAATGCGAAAAATCCATAGACAATTGTAGGTACACCAGCTAATACTTCTAAAATTGGTTTAATGATTCGACGGGTCTTATCCGAAGCGTATTCACTTAAATAAATGGCAACTGCAATACCTAATGGAACTGCGACACATGCTGCGATGACTGAAACTTTTAAAGTTCCTAATATTAAAGGTAATACCCCATATAATGGTTCTCTACCTGAGAACGGTAGCCATTCAGTACCGAATAAGTAGTCGGTAATTGATACTCTCTGAAAAAATTCAAACGTTTCAAAAATAAGTGTCATGACGATTCCAATGGTAGTTAAAACTGAAATTAATGCAGTAATGACTAATATAATCGGCATACATTTTTCTATAAATTTTTTCCCTTTTTTGTTTCGAGATTGGGCAATCATATCTTGGACTGAATGCTTTTTCTCTAATCCTTGAGAAGCCATAATGCAAACTCCCTTCAATATACGTAAAAAGATTTATTGGTCGTACTCTACAAGTTTTTAATTCAATCTGAAAACAAATTTTTAAATGGATAAACCGAAGCTACATCGAAGGGTTTACTTCATAATCTAAACATGGAAAGAGAAAAGTGTGAGATGCCAAGCTTACACAGTGGTATGGCCCCCACACTTTTTTCATTCATTTTATTATTTTAAACCTTCTAAAGTCTTTAAACCTTCTTCATACTTTTCATCTGGTAATTTTACATAGCCAACAGCTTCTGCCATTTCACCAGCATTTTCTAAAGTATATTTCATGAAATCATAGAAAGCTTCGTTTTCTTTTAATGCACTATTTTTTGCATAGACGAATAATGGACGTGAAAGTGGAGTATATTCCCCAGATTCGATTGTTTCATTTGTTGGTGCAACACCGTCAACTGTTACAGCAGTTAATTTATCTTGGTTTTCTAAGTAGTAAGCATAACCGAAGAATCCAATCGCATTTTTGTCAGAAGCAACACCTTGAACGAGTACGTTATCATCTTCCGATAATGTAGCTGCATTTTCTAAGTCTGCACCTTCTAAAATTACTTCATCGAAATAATCGTACGTACCTGAGTCAGTACCTGGCGAGTAATATACGATTTCTTCGTCTGGCCAAGATGGATCAATATCAGACCATTTTTTTGTTGTTCCATCTTCAACCCAAAGTTTTTTTAACTGATCTACTGTTAATTCAGTAGCCCAATCGTTTTCTGGGTTAACGACAACTGTTAAACCGTCAAAGGCAACTTGAAATTCTGTATAGTCAATTCCAGCTTTTTCTAATTCAGCTTTTTCTTCATCTTTAATTGGACGTGATGCGTTAGAGAAGTCAGTTTCTCCAGCGATAAATTTCTCAAAACCACCGCCAGTACCAGATACACCTACAGATACTTGTACATCCGGTTGAACTCCAGCATACTCTTCCACAAGTGCTTCTGTAATTGGTGAAACTGTTGATGAACCATCACCTGCAACAGTACCTGTTAATTGAGCATCGCCTGATTCTGCTGTTTCAGTTGCGTCGTTTGCATTTGTTGCATCTTCATCTGTTTCCGAACCACAAGCTCCTAAAAGTAATGCTGAGCCAAGTGCGGCTGTCATCGTTAAGTACTTCCACTTTTTCATCTCTTATTTCCTCCATCAATTTCATAGTAAGTTTGTCTTACAAGTAAAACTATAATACTAGTTTGTTGATGTCATATAAATGAATTGTAAAGAGATTGTAAATCGTTATGATAAATTGTAAATGCGATTATTGTTTTCTATTTCTTAAAACCCCTTTAATAAAACCTATTCTATTTTTCATAACCAAAATAAAAAACCCCGTAGAAAATGGATTCTACGAGGTTGTTCGATTATTCATTTACAGTTTGTTCTTTTGTATTTTCATCAATTTTTTCATTAGTCGTTGGTGGTAAAATTTGTTGTTTCACTGAGCTTGAAGATAAACCTTCTTTTGCATATTTATCTTTCAATTCAAAATAAACGTCTAAAACTTCTCTAGCAATTTGGTTACCCGTTGGCAACGAAATATTATAGTTCGTTGTTGCCCAAGGAATTAACACTGCGTAAGCCACTTCTGGATTTTCGTATGGAGCAAACCCAACATGGGCAAGGGTAATCGCATCTGTACCGTATTTTTCTCGTAGCGGTCCATAGTATACTACCTCTGCAGTCCCTGTTTTCCCAGCAGCTGTATACGGTGTATTAGAGAAGTAAGATCGGGCAGAACCTTGATCTCCTACATAAACTTGGCGGAGACCTTTTCTCACCTGATTGATTTCTTCCGGTGTATTGGAAATTCGATTTAAAATTTTCGGTGAAACTTCCTCAACAACTGGTCCTAACACTTCCCCATCTTCAGACGGTTGGCGAACTTCTTTTAACATACGCGGCTGGATGCGGTAGCCACCGTTGGCAACTGTTGAAATATATTGCACCATTTGCATTGGTGTATACGTATCAAATTGTCCAATCGCTAAGTTTAAAATTTTACCTGTGTTATCCAGTTCCCCTTGGAAACCTGCAAACTCATTTGGTAAATCAATACCTGTATTGACACCTAAACCAAATTGGGCATATCCATTACGCATTGTTTGTAACGTATCATCTTGAATTCTAAAGCCCATATTGTATCGGTATCTTGTACCAGCAATCATCATCGCTACTTGGAACATGTAGGAGTTGGAAGATCGCTCTAGTGCTGTAATATCATCTAGGGGAATCTTTCCATGTCGGTTGAAAATGGAACTTTTCGGTTCTGTTCCTGCAATTTTAATTGGTTGGTCGATAAGTTTAGTTCCAGGTTCGATTACACCTTCCGAGTAACCCATTAATAGGGTTGCGGCTTTTACTGTGGAACCGACCTCATAAGCCGTTGTAAAAGTACCGTAGGAGTAATCAACAATATACTCTTTTCCGGTTTTACTATCTTTTTCGATTTTCTTTCCGACAACAGATAATAATTCGCCGGTATTCGGATTCATCATAACAAAGAAAGCACGGTCTAAAAGTTCTGAATGACTTTTTGCTTTCAATTCAAGCAGCTTTTCTTCCACAATTCGTTCTGCTTCTGCTTGAAGTTCAATATCGATCGTCGTAACAAGGTCGTTCCCCGGTTCCCCTTCGTACGTCGTCACCGTGTCGACAACTTCCCCTTGCTTATTCGTAATATTTTTCACAACGGATTTTTGACCTTGAAGTAATTCTTCATAGTACGCTTCAAAATAACTTTCCCCTACCCGGTCGTTACGGGAATAGTCTCTTGCTAAATAGTAATCAAGCTTCGATTTCGGTATCCCTTTACTTGGTACCGTCGTTCTACCTAAAATAGCAAGGGATGATAATTTCACCCGTTTCCAATCGGTAGTCGTATTAACTCCCGGTAAATCAGATAAACGTTCTGATACACGGGCAAATTCTTCATCTGTTACATTTTCACTTTTAATGATTTGTGGTGATAAATTATATCCAGATGCCATTTCACGGTAGATCGCCAAAACTTCTAGATCGAATTGGGTTAATTGGGCTAATTCTTCTTCTGTAATCCGTTCACGAACTAAACGATCCAGTTCAGATTGTTTCTCCGACTTCCCTAAGTCTTCATTAGCATTAATTTTATCCTCTTCTTCTTTTGTTACTTTTGCATAAGCAGCATCTTTATTTTTCATAATCCAAAAATCCTGCTTATCCCGTAAAGTAACCCGATCTGTTGGCTGTTCTATTAACATTGCAAGTTGTTCGGCAATGGCTAACATCTCTTCCGTTTTTGTCGATTGCATTTTCGTATATGTAATGGCATTTTCCGGTTCGTTATCGACTAAAACCCTTCCGTAACGGTCATATATTCTACCACGAGGTACACTTGTATTGACTGCCACTTCTTCCGTTCTTTCGAGTGCTGTCACATACTCTTCCCCTTTGACAATTTGTAAATAGCCAAGTCGGAATATTAACGTGGAAAATAATATGAAAATAGAAAAGAAAAGGACATTCATACGAAAGGACAAACTAGCACGATGTTTTGCCTTCACACTAGATCCCCGTTGCGTTTTTAGTTTTCTTCGCAATGCAATCCCCCTCTCTTAATTACTAAATGATGATTAGTCCATACTCTCTAGTATATCATTCGAACCTTTCATTAAAAAGCTATGAAATGAAGATTCTCCAAGTTTTGTGACGGAAAAAAATGAAAATGGTTCCATTTATAAAGTAAGATTTATTCAAATGTTAGGAAAAAATTTCAGTATGTCTTTACCGTTTATACTTCATAATTCTATTGTTCCTCAATGTCCTTCTTTCAATTATCGATTCGATAAAAAAGGACAGGTATATGACATACCTATCCTTGTCGTTTATAATTGTTCTTTTTTCTCCATAACATTGATTCCAATCCCCATGAAAATGATTGTCATGAATAATAGAACGCCAAGCGGTTGAACTAATTCATTCATTGAACTACTATGAATCGTTACACCATTCAATAAATCTAGACCATAGGTAATTGGCGAAACATAAGATAAAGCTAAAATTGCTTTGGACGAAACAATTTCTAATGGCCAATAAGCCCCACCAAGCATCGCTAATGGAACAGCTAAAACTGAAATGTACGCATTAAATCGTCCGCTCGTTCCTGCTACCGATGCAATGAAAAAGGCTAAGGCGACGATACATAATAAATAGGGAATGACAACAAGCAATGTTTTACCGAATCCTCCGTAGAAGTCAACACCGCCAACATAAAAAATGGATAAAACGAGAACGACTTGCAAATACCCTATTAGAAAACAATAAATAACATTTGCTAAATAAACTTCCGTTTTTCCTATCGCTGAAATCGTTAATCGATCCCAAATGAACGTTCTTCTTTCCATTACGATATGAGCAACGCCATTTGCTACTGTATAAATAACCATAAATAAAGTAAATCCGAATAAACTATGCAGTTTTGGATTCCAAACAAAATCCCCATCATTGGAAAAGTTTAAATATTGAATTTGAAAACTCGGTTGTGCATCGGCACTCTCGATAATTTCTTCTACATTAATGGATGGATTATCATCGTATGCTCCTATTATGGCCTGTTGTTGCGTAAATTCACCATAAATCCGATTTAATTGATTTTTTAATAAGGCCGCATCTAAATAGCTTGGAGAAATGATTAATTCAAATTTCTTTTCCATTAAATGCACAGCTACGTCCGTATTTCCATCCTTAACCATTTCTATTGCTTCTTCTTCATCATAGAGAGTAAAATCGATTTCTGGAATTTCTTTCAGCTCCAATAGAAATGCTTCGGTTTGTTCCTGATCCAAATCTGAATAAACAGCAATCGGCATTTTCGATTGTTGGCCGAGACCTAAAATATAGGCAAAAGTACAAATAATGATTGTGATAATAATGAACCCTGCAGGTTTCCGAAGTAACAATAAAAATTTTGTTTTTAAAATGTCGATCATACAATCCCACCTCTTTTCGGGAACAGAACTACAGCAAGCACTATAAATAAAATAGCTAATATCGATAAATGAATAATATTCGGCATTATTTCCACCATCGAGGCGTTTTGATAAATTTTTAAATAGCCATTTAACGCTGCACCATTCGGCGTCCACATCCCTAGTTCCGCTAGCCATGGAGATAAACTACTAATATTAAAGTAACTCCCCCCTACAAGGGCAAATACAGAGACAAAGGCATTGGAAAATACATTTGACGCTTCCCCGGAATTTGTTCGATAGTTTACGGAAGATAATAATGCTGCCAGTCCTCCTACTACAATTGAAAGAAGTAGTGTAATAATAAGAAACGACTCCCATTGGGCAAAGGAAATATTAAAAATAAAATAGGCAAAGGTAAATAATATACCGACTTGCACCATCGCAATAATGATTGTTGCCGTCATAATACTAAACAAATAAGTAAGGGGATGAATACGAGCTAATAAAACACGATCAAAAATATGAAAATACTTTTCTACAAATGCTTGGCTTGCCAGGGTACTTGCAATATATAAAATGAACATCACCGTCATACTAAACGTATAATACGTACTTGAAGTAATCTCCTGTTGCGAATCTATCGTCCGAATATCAGAAGTAATCTCCATTTTAGGCAATGAGTCAATATTTGTAGGGACACCACTTTGCGCCAATGATGAAGCTAATGAATATTGTTGTTGATAATAATCTAAAATGGATTGAACAATCGTCGAAGTAATTTTCTCACTCTCATTTAAATACACATTAAAAGTCGGTTTTTCACCTTGTAAATAAATCGACGATAAAAAATCGTAAGTGAAATTTTTAGGAACTTCAAGGATAGCAGCATATTCTCCACTTTCCTTTGCATCCTCTACTTTTTCAGGATCCAACTTAGTTACATGGATAAATTGTTTCATCTCTTCGTTCGTTTCCATTTGTTCAACTAGGATAGAAATAGGTAACATGTGCTGCAGATACTTCTCCATGTCGCTTGTTCTATTGATAAAATCCTTTGCTTCAAGTAGAAATTGATCGACTTGTTGCATTTCATCATCTTGTTGCACGATGGCTAACTCAACTTTTGAAACTTCATTTTCCCCTTCCCATAATGCCCCTAGTGCAAAACTTAAAATCGTTATGAGAACGATCGGCATGAATAGAAGGATTAACAGTTCAGTTGGACTTCGAAATAAAATCGTAATTTGTTTTCGAATGAGTGATAAAAACATGGGCTATCCTCCTAGTTCCTTAATGCCCGACCAGTTAAATGTAAAAAAACATCCTCTAAGCTCGGTTCTTCTACTTGGAAGCTTTTTAATCGAACCCCACTATTGTTACTAAGGGTAAGTAATGTTGGCAAAAAATTCATATCTTTTGAAACGGTAAAGGATATTTCTGTTTCGTTCACATTGATATTTGATAACGTTGGTTCTTGTAATAAGACATTAACGAATTCCTTTGACTGTCGCTCTAGTTTAATGAGAATTGTATTTTCGGAGGATAAAATGGATTTAATTTCATCCTTCGTTCCGGAAGCGATAATTTTCCCTTTATCCATAATGTAAATTCGTTTAGCAATGTATTCGACTTCTTCCATATAATGACTTGTGTAGATAATCGCCGTATGAAATTCTTCATTCAATCGTTTAACCGTTTCTAAAATATGGTTTCTCGACTGGGGATCAATTCCGACCGTCGGTTCATCCATAATTAAATATTTCGGTTCATGGAGTAGGGCAACACCAATATTTAAACGGCGTTTCATCCCACCTGAATAATGTTTCACTTTTTTCTTCGATTCATTTTGAAGACCGATTTGTTCTAAAACGACTTCCATTCGTTCCTCTAATTTTTTCTTTGGCATTCTATGAATACTACCAAAAAATTTTAAGTTTTCTTGTGCCGTTAACTCGCCGTATAGTGCAATTTCTTGAGGAACAACACCTAGAATTTTTCGTAGTGCTACCGGATTTTTTATAATACTCTGTTGATTTAGAAAAACATCTCCCGCAGTTGGTGGAATTAAAGTAGAGAGCATTGCAATGGTCGTAGATTTCCCCGCGCCATTCGGACCTAATAGACCTACGATTTCACCAGGCTCTATATATAAATTCACTTGATCGACAGCATTCACTTTTTTAAATTTTTTCGTCAAATTCACAACTTCAATCATCATTTCCCCATCCTTTCTATCCATACAATACCAATTTTCATCCATTGTTATAAGTAGCGGTCGTCATCACTCGATATGACTTCAGTCACTTTTCAAAAGAAAAAGCGGTCGAAATTATTCGCCGCTTTAAACTATTCCTTTCTTCACTGCATAGATAGCTAGTTGAGTTCGATCACGTAAATCGAGTTCTTGTAATATATGGGTAATGTGATTTTTCACCGTACCTACAGATAAGAATAAACAATTTGCTATTTCTTTATTTGTCTTGCCTTCTCCGATTAGTTTTACTATTTTTAGTTCCCGTTCTGTTAAAGGAATATTCTGAGTTGGAGTGTTGGAAGAAACCGTTTGTTTAAGCAATTTGGGCATTAACTTTGCTGCCACATCTTCTTGTAATACTAATCCACCATCCATCACACTTTGAATGGAAGAAAGTAATTTTGTCGGTTCGGAAGATTTTAGTAAAAAGCCGTTCGCCCCATCCTTCAATGTTTCATAGGCATAGGCATCATCATCAAAAGTTGTTAATATAATAATCTTCATATCGGGAAATTGAGCTTTTATTTTTTTCGTTGCTTCGATGCCATTCATTTCCGGCATCCGAATGTCCATCAATACGAGATCTACATGTAAATTCCTAACGATTTGTAGGGCTTCAAGGCCATTACTCGCCACCCCAACAATTTCGTATCTATCATCCTGTTCAATGATCATTTTCAATCCGTTTCGCACTATGGTTTGATCTTCAACTACTAAAATTTTAATCGTCAAACTACTAAACTCCTTTTTCTTCTAACTTCACTTCTTCTTTGGAAAGATTGAATGGAAAGGATCCACTTACGATAAAATGTTCATCCGTTCGGACCATACGTAATTCTCCCCCAATTTCCTTTAATCTTTCTTCCATATTAATTAACCCAAACCCTTTCATAAATGGCAGACTAGAAATAAATTTATTTTTCACTTCAAATTGAATATGTTGTAAAGAATTGACCTTTAATATAACTTCGACTTCCTTGGAGCTACTATGTTTCATCGCATTCGTTAAACATTCTTGTAAAACTCGATACAGGACAACACTTTGTTGGTTCGATATCGGTAAAGATAAAACACCTTTTTCGAGGGTGAAACGAATATAAATTCGACTTTCCATCTCGAGCTTCCGAATTAATTGAATTACCGATTGAATACCGGAAGTTTCAAAGGATTTTAATTGCCTTACTGCAAAACGGGTTTCTTCCAAACTATCCCTCGCAAGTTGTTTCGCCTCTTGAATGCTATCCGTACTATTTTGTATCGACATCATTTCAAGTTGCATTAATAAAGATGTCAACTTATGACCGACTGAATCATGAATGTCCCTTGCAATTTTCGTACGCTCTTCCGCCCGGACGAACTGTTCTTGCTCGACCGACATTCTTTTTAACTGGCGATATTGGGTAAGGAGCTGTTCAAAAACCTTTTCCTTACGACCGACTTCCTTTACATAATGGTTGAGCATAAAACAACATAAAATGATACTTATCATTAACAGCATGTCATAAAAGGGTATGTAGTGTAATAAAGTGAATGTTGCGATAACACCAATCGATAAACTAAACAATAAATAGAAAGTTCGATCTTTTAGCTGCAACGTGGCTTCTACCATTATAAAAGCAAATAGAGGTAATACATATACTAGTTGAATTGAAGCAAATGAATACAAGGTTATTAATAAAAGAATAGCGAGATAACTGTAAAACGGTTTTTTCGTAAGGGGTAAAAGAAAATAAAAACAAAGAATGCCGCTCATTATAAATAAGGTTGTAGTAATCGAGCTATTCGTTTTTTGAATTATATGGACAAGCATTGTCCCAATTGTCACTGAGAGACAGCAAATGCGAAATATCAATACTTTCATCATCATTCACCTTTTTTCCAAGGAATTTCCTATCATCTCTTTCCATTATATAGTGGGCTTACAATATTTTATATGTGAAAATAAAAAAGGAGGAGAACAAGCCTCCCCCTATTAAACAGCATAAGATGTTGTCCTGATTTTTTTGCTAACACCAATCCCATTTACTTACCACTAGTATAAAAGTACTTGTTTGTAATAAATTTTACAAAATTAGCAACTTTTAACTTCCCTCGGAAAATAAATATCCGCCTGTAAAACAGGCGGTTTTAGTAACGCCCTATAAGGGCTCCTTACTAACTGCCCCTAAAGGG
>NZ_JBIQFG010000012.1:0-85600 GCF_045369345.1 Ureibacillus sp. 179-F W5.1 NHS
AATATAAAAATATAGATGTTCGGGTCGCATAAATTAGGAGTGAGCTAAATGCTCACCCCAACATTTGACTTAGAACCACTTTATTTAAGTTCTCCTGCCTTTAGTTTACTATGCCAATCTTGTAAGAAAGGAATATCGTTCCCTTCAATTATTCCCGTTTCTGATGCAGCTTCCACAAGATAATCAAAGTTTGTTAATGAAACATACTTCACTCCTATTTCCTCAAAAGCCTGTTCTGCGTGAGGTAAATTATATGTATATACACATACGACACCAACAACTTCACAACCAGCGGCACGTAATGCTTCGACTGCAGTAATGGATGAACCGCCAGTAGAAATAATATCCTCCACTACAACAACCTTTTGACCAGGTTGAATTTTCCCTTCAATTTGATTACCTCGACCATGTTCCTTTGCTTTTGAACGAACATATACCATTGGCAACTCTAAAAGGTCTGAAACCCATGCTGCATGTGGAATCCCAGCAGTAGCTGTACCAGCAACAACTTCTGTTTCACCAAAATGTTTTTTTATGTTTTCTGCAAGACCTCGAGCAATTTGTTTACGTACAGAGACATCTGAAATGGTTAATCGTGTATCACAATAAATTGGTGATTTAATACCTGACGCCCATGTAAATAATTCTGTTGGATTTAATTCAACTGCTCCAACCTTTAACATACCTTTTGCAATTTCCTTTTGTACTGACATTTAGTTTCCCTCCCATAATGAACAAACTTCTTTATATGCAGCAAGTGGATCCCTCGAGCCCGTTATAGCTCGGCCAACAACGATAAGAGATGATCCATCCGCGCGAGCTCCATCTGGTGTCGCAATCCGTTTTTGATCATGAACATCTCCACCAGCTAAACGAATGCCAGGCGTTACACGTAAAAATTCTTCTCCACATTCGTTCGCAATCATTTTTGCTTCATGAACTGAACATACAACGCCATCAAGTTGTGCTTGTTTAGCTATTTTTGCGTAATGCAATACTGATTCTAATAGAGATAAATGAATTTGTTGTTCGCTTTTCATTTGTTCTTCCGTTGTGGAGGTAAGCTGGGTTACTGCAATTAATTTTGCTCTTTTTTTGCCAACTGGAGTACCTGCTTCCAAACCTTCCAATGCCGCTTCCATCATCTGAATACCTCCGGCAGCATGAACATTAACAAGATCTACTCCTAAATGAGCTAACCCTTTCATTGCCGATTTAACCGTATTCGGAATATCATGAAGCTTTAAATCTAGAAAAATATCATGGCCCTGTTCCTTCACTTTTCGAACAATGTCAGGGCCTTCCTGTAAATAAAGTTCCATCCCAATTTTAACGAACAACGGCTCTTGAAAGTGTTGCAAAAAATGAAATACTTCATGCTCTCCAGGAAAATCTAAAGCAATAATTGGTTTGTTATTCATTTATCGGTGGCTCCTTCCGATGATTTCTTTAATATGTTTCACACCAAGTTCTTCTAATTTAGCAGGTAATGCATCAATAATATTCGGGCACACAAATGGATCGACAAAGTTTGCTGTGCCAACTGCAACAGCAGAAGCTCCTGCCGACATAAAATCAATGACGTCTTGGGCACAAGAAACACCACCCATTCCAATTATCGGAATCGAAACCGCCTTGTACACATCGTATACCATACGAATGGCAATGGGTTTTACAGCAGGTCCAGATAGTCCGCCAGTTCCATTCGCAATGACCGGTTTCCCTGTTCGTTCATCGAGTCGCATACCAATTAACGTATTGATCATTGTAATACCGTCTGCCCCACCAGCTTCAACGGCTTTTGCAATTTCAACAATGTCTGTTACATTTGGTGAAAGTTTTACATAAACAGGTACAGTCGAAGCTGCTTTTACAGCTTCGACTAGTTCTCGGGCAACAACTGGATCTGTTCCGAAAGTTATCCCACCATGCTTTACATTTGGACAAGAAATATTTAGTTCTAAAGCTTTCACATTTGGAGCAGTTGATATTTTTTTTGCCACTTCTACATAGTCTTCCGTAGTTGTACCAGCAACGTTCGCAATAATCGGTACGTCAAAACGCTCTAGCCATGGAAGTTCATTTGCCATTACCTTTTCTAAACCTGGATTTTGTAATCCAATCGCATTTAGCATCCCAGCAGGTGTTTCAGCAACCCGTGGAGTCGGATTTCCTAAACGCGTTTCCACCGTAGTTGCTTTAATCATAATGGCTCCTAGTTTAGAGAGATCATATAGCCCACCATATTCTTTACCAAAACCAAAACAACCAGAAGCAGGCATGATTGGATTTTTTAATTCTAAACCTGGGAGTTGAATCGTTAAATGTCTCATAGTTGTACAACTCCTTTCGGGAATACCGGTCCATCTGAACATACTTTCACATAATCTTTATCCGCACTATCAGTCGTTTTACAAACACATGCAAAACAAGCACCTATACCACAACCCATCCGTTCTTCAAAGGAAAGATATCCTTGTTTATCCGGATAAAATTGTTCTAATGCTCTAAGCATCGGCATTGGACCACAAGCATAGAAAACATCAAATTCAGGTTTTAACTCCTCTAGTAAATCTGTTACAAAACCTTTCGTTCCCTTCGTTCCGTCCACTGTAACGAAATGGGTATCGCCTAAAGTTGAAAACTGTTCTTCATAAAAAGTCACTTCTTCCGTTGCAAAGCCGAAGACGTGGATCGTTCGAATACCTCGTGCATTTAACTGTTTAGATAGTTCATATAACGGTGGTACACCAATTCCACCACCAACTAGTAAAGCTGTTCCACCTTCTGGAGCTGTTTCCACGGAAAAACCATTACCTAAAGGACCGAGAACGTCAACTTCATCGCCAACTTGCCTTTGAGATAGGAGGTTTGTTCCTCTCCCTTCTGCACGATAGATGAGCGTTACTTCTCCTGTTTCTTTATCAATATTTGCAATACTTATAGGTCGTCGAAGAAGTGGCTCAAAGGTTTCTGACACTCGAATATGGACAAATTGTCCAGGATTCATGTCCTGAACAATTTGTCCTTGTAAAGTTAGTTCAAAAATATGATGAGCAATTTCACTTTGACGAACGACGATCATTCGCTCTTGTTGAATCATTAATGAAATACCTCCGCTTTTGGCATTTCTTCTGCCGTAAATGTCATCGATTCGATTACTTCTAACATAGCTTCAGCTGTATCTAAGGATGTTAAACATGCAACCCCATTTTCAACGGATTCACGTCGAATACGGAAGCCGTCACGAGCAGGTTGTTTCCCTTTTGTTAATGTATTCACTACTAGTTGAGCTTCACCGTTTTGAATGACATCTAACAATGTTTTTTCCTTAGAACCGATTTTTCCTACTACATCGACTTGAATACCAGCTTCTGCAAAACTGCGTGCAGTACCTTCAGTTGCCATAATTCGATAGCCAACTGTGTTAAAACGTTTAGCTAAGCCAATTGCCTCTTCTTTATCTTTATCGGAAACTGTAAATAAAACCGTTCCGTGGCTTTTAATTTCCATACCGGATGCTACAAAACCTTTATATAATGCTTTTTCAAAGGTAGCATCTTTCCCCATTACTTCCCCTGTTGATTTCATTTCAGGTCCTAACGTAATGTCTACACGGCGAAGTTTTGCAAAACTAAATACCGGTACTTTTACGAAAACGCCTTTTTGCTCTTTAGCAAGGCCAGTTGTATAACCCTGTTCTATTATCGATTGACCAAGAATTGCCTTAGTTGCAATGTTAGCCATCGGTATGTTTGTAATTTTACTTAAGAATGGTACAGTACGACTTGAACGTGGGTTTACTTCAATTACGTAAATTTCTCCTTTTGAAAGAACGTATTGAATGTTCATTAATCCTACAATGTTTAACCCTTTTGCTAATCGAGTCGTGTAATCAACTAAAGTAGCTTTTTGTTCTTCTGTTAATTTTTGCGGCGGATAAACCGAAATTGAATCACCAGAGTGAACCCCTGCTCGTTCAACGTGTTCCATAATACCTGGAATTAATACGTTCTCTCCATCGCAAATGGCATCTACTTCTAACTCTTGACCAGTTAAATAGCGGTCAACTAATACAGGATGATCCGGAGATGCTTCTACAGCATTTTCCATGTAATGCTTCAATTCCTGTTCATTATAAACAATTTCCATTGCACGCCCACCAAGTACGTAAGAAGGGCGAACTAAAACTGGGAAGCCAAGTTTTTTACCGATTTCTAGTGCTTCTTCTGTAGATACTGCCGTTTCCCCTGCTGGCTGTGGAATACCTAGTTCGTGTAAAGCTTGTTCAAATTTATCACGATTTTCCGCGCGATCAATCGCCTCTAAACTAGTACCTAAAATGTTCACACCATTTTCAGCTAGTTTATTTGCTAAGTTAATTGCCGTTTGACCACCAAATTGAACTACTACTCCAATTGGTTTTTCTAAATCAATAATATGCATAACATCTTCAATTGTTAGTGGTTCAAAGTACAGCTTATCTGAAATTGAAAAGTCTGTTGAAACTGTTTCAGGGTTCGAGTTAATAATAATCGCTTCATAACCTGCTTCTTGGATTGCCCATACGGAGTGTACAGTTGCATAGTCAAACTCAACCCCTTGACCGATTCGAATCGGACCAGAACCTAATACAACAACAGACGGTTTATCCGTTACGATTGATTCGTTTTCATCTTCATAAGTTCCGTAGAAGTATGGTGTTGTTGATTCAAATTCCGCTGCACAAGTATCCACCATTTTATAAACTGGAATGATTCCTTGTTCTTTTCTATATTCGTAAAGTTCCTTTTCCGTTGTTTGCCAAAGTTCCGCAATTTTCTTATCAGCAAAGCCCATACGTTTAGCTTGGCGTAAAACGACAGGATTATTTACGTTTTCTGTTAAAGTTGATTCCATTTGTATAATGTTTTGAAGTTTATTTAAGAACCATAAGTCAATTTGGGACCATTCATGGATTTGTTCAATCGTTACCCCACGACGAAGGGCTTCAGCTATGAAGAATAGACGTTCATCTCCAGCTTTACGTATACGTTTTTCAATCCAGTTATCCGAATTGTCGTCTGCATGTTTTAATTCGATATGGACTTGACCCGTTTCTAAAGAACGTACTGCTTTTAAAATCGCTTCTTCAAACGTACGTCCTAATGCCATTACTTCTCCAGTCGCCTTCATTTGCGTTCCTAAATTACGTTTTGCAGATTCAAATTTGTCAAAAGGCCAACGTGGAATTTTAGCTACGATATAGTCAAGGGCGGGTTCGAAGTCTGCGTAAGTTGAACCTGTTACAGGGTTAATAATTTCATCTAAAGTTAAACCTACTGCAATTTTAGCTGCGAGTTTCGCAATTGGATAACCCGTTGCTTTTGACGCTAATGCTGACGAACGAGATACCCTTGGATTTACTTCAATAACATAGTAATTAAAACTATTTGGATCAAGGGCTAATTGAACGTTACATCCACCTTCAATTTTTAGCGCACGAATAATGTCCAATGAAATGTTACGCAACATTTGATATTCGCGATCCGATAACGTTTGGGAAGGAGCCACAACGATGGAATCCCCTGTATGGATGCCCACTGGGTCGAAGTTCTCCATGTTACATACAACAATCGCATTATCGATAGAATCACGCATTACTTCGTATTCAATTTCTTTGTAACCAGCAATCGATTTTTCAAGTAAACATTGAGTTACTGGGCTATATTTTAAACCGCTCGTTACGATTTCCTCTAATTCTTGATCGTTATGACAAATACCTCCCCCTGTTCCTCCTAGGGTAAAGGCAGGGCGAACGATTACTGGGTAACCGATTTTTTCAACAAAGTTCTTTGCTTCCTGTAAGTTATGAATAATATCTGATTCCGGTACAGGTGCACCAAGCTCATACATTAAGTTACGGAATTGGTCTCGGTCTTCCGCTTTATGAATCGCATCAAGTTTTGTTCCTAAAATCTCGATTCCTAACTCATCTAAAATACCCGAGTTGTTTAATTCAATCGCCATATTTAACCCTGTTTGACCGCCAAGGGTAGGTAGGATGGCATCTGGACGTTCCTTACGTAAAATTCGAGAAACAAATTCTAAAGAGATTGGTTCAAGATAAACTTTGTCCGCAATTTGCGTATCCGTCATGATGGTTGCAGGGTTCGAATTAATTAAAATTACACGGTAGCCTTCCTCTTTTAATGAAAGACAAGCTTGTGTTCCTGCGTAGTCAAATTCTGCTGCTTGCCCAATAATGATAGGACCTGATCCGATTACTAAAATAGTTTCTATATCTGTACGTTTAGGCATGTTGTTTCTCCTTCCCTGCATAGGCTTCCATTAATTCAATAAACTCATCAAATAAATGATTTGAATCCTCTGGCCCCGGTGAGGCTTCTGGGTGATATTGTACGGTAAACACCGGATATTTTTTATGGCGTAACCCTTCTACTGTTCCATCATTTAAAGCGACATGGGTTACTTCTAAATCCGTTCCTTCTAAAGAATTTTCATCGATGGCATATCCGTGGTTTTGAGACGTTAACTCTGTACGTCCAGTACGTAAGTCTTTTACTGGGTGATTCGCTCCACGGTGTCCGAATGGTAATTTGAAACTTTTTGCACCACAAGCTAGAGCAAATAGTTGGTGACCTAAACAAATACCGAAAATTGGCACTTTTCCGATTAATCGACAGATTGTTTCAATCCCTTCCGTAACATCTGCTGGGTCCCCAGGTCCGTTAGAAAGCATAATTCCATCTGGATGCCAAGCTAAAATTTGTTCTGCGGACGTGTTATAAGGGACAACTAAAACGTCACAATCCCTTTTATTTAATTCACGTAAAATTCCATGTTTCATGCCGAAATCCATCAACACGACCCGTTTTCCTCTACCTGGACTTGGATATGCCGCTTTTGGTGACACTTCTTTCACATGGTTCGTCATAAGAGGCGTTGCTTTTAACGTATTCACAATTTCCTCTACATTTACGTCTTCATCTGCAGCAGTTAACATTGCTTTTACTGCACCTTTAGATCGGATAATGCGAGTTAATTTTCGTGTATCGATTCCTTCAATTCCAGGAATGTCCTGTGATAGTAAGTAATCGTTTAATGATAAATCACTACGGAAGTTGGAAGGTTCCTTTGCCAACTCTCTACAAACCATCCCTTTAATAGCCGGCGTAATTGATTCAAAGTCATCACGGTTAATTCCGTAGTTGCCGATTAATGGGTAAGTAAATGTAACGATTTGTCCATAGAACGACGGATCTGATAAAGTTTCTTGATATCCAGTCATCCCTGTCGTAAAAACCACTTCCCCTCGAGATGCTTTATCACTTCCGAAAGCTTCCCCATTAAAAACTGTTCCATCTTCTAAAATCAATAGTCGTTTTTTCATTATTTTGCCTCCTCATAGACGATGTTGCCTTCTACCATTGTTAATACTGGCCATCCTTTTGCAGTCCAACCGTTAAATGGCGTATTGCGCCCTTTTGATGCGAACTCTTCTGCGTTGATTGTTTGTTCTTTTTGCAAATCGATTAAAATCAAGTCAGCCGAACCACCTACTTCAATTTTTCCGTATGGAAGGTTAAAAATTTCAGCAGGTTTTACAGTCATCCAATCGATTAATTGTTTTAACGTCCATTTCCCCGTCTCTACAAATTGGGTATATAAAAGGGGAAAGGCTGTTTCAAAACCAACAATTCCAAAGGGTGCTCCTACCATCTCACAGCATTTTTCTTCAACTGTATGAGGTGCATGATCTGTAGCGATACAGTCAATTGTGCCATCAAGTAATGCTTGATGTAAGGAATCTTGATCATCCTTTGCTCGTAACGGTGGGTTCATTTTCCAATTCGCATCGTCACTCGGAATATCCATTTCTTCTAATAATAAATGATGAGGACAAACTTCAGCTGTCACTCGAATGCCAGCACGTTTTGCATCCCTTACAGCCCGCACAGATTCCTTTGTTGAAACGTGACATACATGATATCTTGCTCCAGCTGCTTCTGCTAAAAGGACATCGCGGGCAATTTGTACTGATTCACAGATGGAAGGAATCCCTGGTAAGCCAAGCTCTTTGTTGCGTTTTCCTTCGTGCATTACTCCGTCATAGATTAAGGAATTATCTTCACAGTGGGCAACAACTACCATGTCAAGCTTCGCTGCATCTTGCATTTGTTCATACATAGTAGAAGCGAGTTGTACACCGACTCCATCATCCGAAAAGGCTACGGCACCGTGGGCTTTTAATTCCGCTAAATTCGTTCTGGCATCGCCAGACTGGGCAACTGTTAAAGAACCGTAAGGAAGAACACGAACTTTTGCATTTTCTTTAATTAAGTGATTAATGAGTTCTAAATTTTCAACCGAATCGGGCACTGGTTTCGTATTCGGCATCGCACATATTGTCGTAAACCCACCCTTTGCAGCGGAGGCTGTACCTGTTTCGATTGTTTCTTTATGCTCAAATCCAGGTTCGCGTAAATGGACATGAACATCGACAAAGCCAGGCGCTAGCAGATGGCCATTTCCATCGATCACTTCAGCATTAATTGGTTGTTTTCCACCAATGGCTGAAATTTTTCCATTTTCAATCGTTATTGTTGTATCCACTAGTTCACTTTGGTCATTTAGCATTTTGATATTTTGTATAAATTTCGTCATGTTTATCTTCCTTTCAGAATCATTTCTAAAATCGCCATTCTCACATAAACGCCATTTCTTACTTGATCAAATATTCTAGAGCGATGACATTCGACTAATTCAGAAACAATTTCTACATCCCGATTAACAGGTGCCGGGTGCATAATGATTGCATTTTGCTTCATCTTCCCTTCCCGTTCAAAGGTCAAACCGTATTGCTCGTGGTAGCTTTCCTTTGAAAAGCTTTTATTGATTAAATGTCGTTCATGTTGAATTCGCAGTAGCATAATGACATCACTATCTTCTAAAAGGCCATCCCATGAGTGGTGGGCTTCAAATTCTCCTGCCCACTCCGGCGGACATAAAAACCGAACATTGACTCCTAACCGTTTTAAGGAGGTTGCGTTGGACCTTGCTACACGACTATGGGAAATATCACCGACAATCGTTACATTTAATCCTTCAAAGGATCCGAATTCCTTATAAATCGTATATAAATCTAATAGACTTTGAGAAGGATGTTGCCCTGCTCCGTCCCCTGCATTTATGACAGCCACTTCAATTCCTTCAAGTAATTCGTTGTAGTATTCATCTTCTTTTGCTCGTATAACAACAGCATCCAACCCAATCATCTCTAGCGTTTTCACAGTGTCATACATCGTTTCTCCCTTTAGAGCACTTGAAAAGCCTGCATCAAACGGAATGACCGTACATCCTACTTTTCTTTCAGCCATTTCAAAACTTGTTTTCGTTCTTGTACTTGGTTCGAAGAAAAGATTTGCTACGTTGTAAGATTTCGCTAATTTACTAGGCTCCCCTGCTTCAAATTGAGCTGCCCGTTCAATAATCGCCATAACATCTTCATTTGATAAATGTTCCATTGAAAGTAAATTTTTCATTGTCTTTTCCTCCAAATACACTTAATAAAAAGGCCTCGCAATCGTTTGCGAGGCTTAGGAGGTATGACAAGCTAAGGCTACGTTAAACAACGTACCTAGGTCTGTCTATTCCCCTTCTTTGCCTCTCTGGACAATTCATTAAAAGGTATCTTTATTCTTCTAAATTATTCACTTCTTTTTCTCTTCCCGGTAAAACAAGGTTTAATATAACCCCTACAATTGCAGCCAACGCCATCCCTTCAATGGCAAAGGATTCATTAAATCTTAGAGCCGCTCCTCCAATTCCTACTACTAAAATGACAGAGGCAATGACCATATTTCGGTTATTTCCGAAATCAATTTTGTTTTCAACAAGCATTCGTAACCCACTAGAAGCGATAATACCGAATAACAAAATGGAAATTCCACCAAGTACTGCTGTAGGAATCGTTTGTACTAATGCCATTGCTTTACCGAAGAAGGAGAACAGTATTGCTAATACCGCTGCACCTAAAATGACATACACGGAAAAGACTCTTGTTATTGCAAGCACACCAATGTTTTCACCATATGTCGTTTTCGGTGGACCGCCTAGAAAGGCACTAATAAATGTTCCTAATCCATCACCTAGTAAAGATCTATGCAAACCAGGTTCTTTTATATAATTTCGATTGACAACTTTACCTAAAACTAATTGGTGACCGATATGTTCTGAAATCGTTACAATAACAATTGGTACCATTGCAAGTAAAATCGGTGATGTAACATTGAAGTCATAATGTACACCTGGAATTAAGAAGTCTGGAACTTGAAAAAGTTTTGCATCTTTTACCGGTGTAAAGTCTACAATACCGATGATGGTTGAATATATGTAGCCAACGATTAACCCAAGGAGAATTGGCATCGTACTTAAAATATTTTTGAAATATACATTAAAGATAATCGCAGCGAATAAAGTAACCAAAGCTGCAGTAAAGTGTAGGAAACTATATTCTTCATTAACGTTCATCGCCATATCAACTGCTGTTCCTGCTAAACCAAGACCGATTACGATAATTACTGGCGCTACTACAATTGGTGGTAATAAACGCATGAGCCATTTATAACCTGTTTTCCAAATTAGCAGTGAAACGATTCCGTATACAATCCCAACCGCCATAGCTCCAATCATGGCATTACCCGGATGAACACTTTCTCCGTTTTCTATACCACCGGCTGCTATTAAAATCGGTGTAATGAAAGCAAAGGATGAACCTAAATAAGCTGGAACTTTAAATTGAGTTATTAATAAAAATACGATTGTTGCAATCCCGCTTGTTAGTAATGCAATGGAAGGACTTAACCCTACAAGTTGCGGTACTAAAATCGTTGATCCGAACATTGCAAACATATGTTGGAAACTAAGAGTAATAAGTTGTCCTGTTGTTGGTTTATCTTGGATGTCCAAAACTGCTTTTGACATGTTTATCCCCCACTGTCCTTTAATCTACTTTGTGTAGTGTTACATTATCTTCTCTATCAACCTCTGTTAAGCGAACGACGATTTTTTCTGAACTGGAAGTTGGAATGTTTTTCCCAACATAATCAGCTCGAATTGGTAATTCTCGGTGTCCTCTATCCACTAATACCGCAAGCTGAATTTGTGCAGGGCGTCCTAAATCCATAATCGCATCAAGGGCAGCTCGAACTGTCCGTCCTGTATAAAGCACATCATCAACAAGAACAATTTTTTGATTATTCACAACGTAGTCAATATCTACTTGTTGTACGAGGGCTTCCCCATTTTCATTTTTTGTCGATAAATCATCCCGATATAACGTAATGTCCAGTTCACCCGTCCGAATTGGTTTCCCTTCAATTTTTGTGATCTTTTCTGCAAGTCTTCGTGCTAAATAAGCACCACGTGTCTTAATACCAACTAAAATACATTCGTCGATTCCTTTGTTTCGTTCAATAATTTCGTGGGCAATTCTCGTCAATGCTCGATTCATTGAAGGTGCATCTAAAAGTTCTGTAATTTGTCCCATTTGAATTCCTCCTCCCATTCTTATTTCAAAAGCAGTATAAATAGCGTTCCATTTTCGTTAATGACTAAACAGAGAGTATACTTTAAGACATAAAAAAACCTCCTAAGCACCAGCTTAAGAGGTTGGATATACGTGTTGAAAAAACATGTTTGGACATTTTAATGGGTCAACAACATAGACACCATCGCCATTTTCCGTACTACGATTACAAGTCAATCAGTAGCAGTAAATGTCATCAAATTTCCATAACAATTCTACATGTACCTTCTCAGCCTCTCTGGACTGCCATTAAAGGTGAATATTTTATTTTTTAAGTTACTTTCCCATCACGGTGGGTTATTCACTGTTGTCAGTATAGACTTAAAACGACAGGAAGTCAACAAAGTTTATTAAATTAATTACATAATGTTAAGCTTCTTTTCGTAGTTGTTCTAATAATTCCACATAATCTTGAGGAAGAGGAACTTCAAATTCTAAATATTCCTCTGTTGTCGGATGAACGAATCCTAAAACACCTGCATGAAGAACTTGTCCTCCAAAATCAATCGTTTTCTTTGGTCCATACTTAGGGTCCCCAACTAATGGGTAACCAATATAGTTCATGTGGACACGAATTTGATGGGTACGTCCCGTCTCTAAACGACATTCCACTAAAGTAAACTTTCCGCTAATACGTTCCTTTACATGGAAATGGGTAACAGCATGCTTGCCATTATCGACAATTGCTTGTTTTTGACGATCTTTCGGATCACGTCCAATCGGTGCATCAATCGTTCCTTTATCATGGGCAATATGGCCATGTACTAACGCTGTATACTTTCTTGTTACAGTTTTATTAACAAGTTGTTCCACTAAAGAATGATGGGCATGATCGTTTTTAGCAACCATTAATAATCCAGAAGTATCTTTGTCAATTCGATGAACAATACCTGGTCTTAGAACACCATTAATACCTGATAAATCTTTACAATGGTACATTAAGCCATTTACTAAAGTACCTGTCATATGTCCTGGAGCTGGATGTACGACCATCCCTTTAGGTTTATTTACGACAAGTACATCTTGATCTTCATAAATAATTTCTAAATGTAAATTTTCCGGAATTACTTCTAACGGTTCCGCTTCCGGGACATCCACTTCAATGATGTCTCCTTCTTTTACTTTATATTTCGCTTTTACTTCTTCACCATTTACTTTAACAATTCCATCTCCAACCCAAGTTGCCACTTGTGTTCTCGACCAATCTTCTTGAATGGTTGATAGCGCTTTATCAATACGTTCTCCTGCATTGTTTTCGTCTATTGTAATTGTTACAACTGTCATTCTTTCACCTTTTTCTTTTCATCCCGCTCTTCTTTGAGCATTACTAAAATAAGCATAATAACTGAAATTGTTAACGCTGCATCAGCAATGTTAAATATTGGGAAATCATAATTAATAATTGGAATAAGGATATCAACAAAATCGACAACTTCACCACGGAACAGTCGATCGATAAAATTCCCTAATGCGCCACCTAATAAAATCATAAGGCTAATGGCAAATAAAGGCTTCCCCTTCGCCTGTTTATGGAAATAATAAATAACACCTGCGATAACAACGAGCGTTACGATGATAAAAATCCACATTTGACCTTGTAGCATACCCCATGCGGCTCCACGGTTTCGATGGGAAAGAATCGCAAACCATGGGTCCCAAACAGAAATACGTTCACCATACTCCATATTTTTCACGATTAACCATTTAGTCCATTGATCTAATAACACAACAATTGCAGCTAAACTATAGTATTTATACACAGTATTCCCCCGTTTGCCAATAATCTCTCCTATTCTAACATAAAACAAAAAGTAAATATAATTATTCCACAATTGTGTTTTTAAATGTAATTTCCTATCTATAATTGTCTAGGTAACCCAATGAAAAATCCTGACGAATAAAAAATATACCCTTCCATTCATTATACAAGGAGATACATTTTAAAAAAATTTCGTGATATTCGAATGAAGAAAAGGAAAATATTATTACAAGGGGCGATTTCAGAAGCTCTATTTGCACAAAAAAGACGACTATAAAATCAACATTTTAAAGTCGTCTTTTCTGTTTTCTCTATATGTCCCAATTCAATTCACAGACTCTGAATTTGATGATGCAACGTCTCCCTTATCGAACCTGGACCTTGAATCAGTTGTTTAAAATATCTTTCTATTTTACCACCCAAGCCAATCTTATATAAATTGATACCAAAAATTCTTTCACTCGACAGAATAGGCTGCAAATGAGTACCAACCGTTTCTGGATGCCCCAATTCAATCCCTTGAAGTTGCTGCTGTAATTCTTCCAACAGCGGGTCTGGACTTATTGCCATTTTTTCTCCCGCATCATTCAACCCATGTGGAGTGCGTTTCGCAGATCGTTTTAAAATGAAAAAATGAGGCAAGATAAGGTTTCTCTCTTGCCTCTATGCAATTTTTGGTGTAGCAAACCGATAATGAATAATCGGTGTACCGTCTTTTTTTACTTCAATTCGATTAATCAGTCGATGGAGAATATCCTCGGTTAATTCATCGAAATTTAGGAATTGAAGTAATTCCTTTTTGAGCTTTTCAATTGTTTCGATTACATCCTCGCTTTCCATCAATGAAAGAAGTTCAGTTTTCTGTTCCATTAATTCAGTTAAATCCTTGTTCGTTGCTTCAATACTCTCTTGATATTCTTCATTGGTAATGATTCCGTCAGCTAACAGGTTGATGAATTTCCTTTTTCGATTTTTTAAAACATCCATCTGTTTGTTAATCTTATTGATTTTCTTTTGAGAATCCGATTTTGTACTTTTCGATTTTCTCTCCATCTTCTTTATATATTGCTCTTTGTCAATTTGATGAATTAAGGATTTTATGTCATTTAGAATTGTTTCTTTTAAAAAATCCTCTTTTATTGTGTGGGCGGTACAAGCTTTTTTTCCATGACGCGCATAAGCCCCACAAATGTATCCGTCTCGATTGCTTCGGAACCACATACCTGTACCACAATCGGCACAAAAGAGGACATTAGTAAAAAGATGTATCTTGGGTGCTGTAATATATTTTCTTCTCTGCTCTAATTGATTTTGGACAGCATCAAACGTTTCCCTAGATATAATTGGCTCATGTGCATTTTTGATAATAAATTGTTCTTCTTTAGGAACGTTTTTTCTTCTTTTACTTGTTACACTTACTGTCGTTGTTCTTCCTTGAACAAGATCCCCAACGTAATGGGGATTTGTTAAGATGCATCTAATGGTAGAATCATGCCACTTATCTCCTGCGTTTGCTTTTCCAGCTATTTGAGCAGGAGTAGGAATTCCCTCGTTATATAGCCGTCTTGCAATACTTTGTCGTCCGTTTCCTTCCAAATATTCTTTGAAAATTCGTCTAACAATATTTGGTGTTTCATCATTACGGATATACAGTTTTCCATCTCTTACTTCATACCCATATGGAGGGTTTGATCCTTTAAAAAGTCCATTTTTTGCACGAGTTTTTAATGTCTCTTTCACACGATTACTCGTGTTTTGAGATTCTTGTTCATACATCCATGCATAAAGGCCAAACATATGGGTGTTACCTGTTAATGTATTGATTGCATTATCTAATGTAATGATGTGAATCCCTTGGTTTTCGCATAAGTTTTTGATTTTATAGGATAATTCTCCATTTCGGGCAAGGCGTGATAACTCTTTAGCAAGGATGATATCGAATTTTCTATCCTGAGCATCTTCAATAAGTTTTTGAAGTTCTTCTCGTTTTGCCGTCGTCCCGCTTTCAACGTCAATATAAAATTTGTAAATATCCCAACCTTTTTCCGCTATATAATTATAAAACAGTTCTTGCTGATATTTTAAGGAATCTTTTTGTTCTTCTTTATCGGTAGAAACACGAACATATACTGCACATCTCATTTTGAATCATACTCCTTCTCGTCTTTTTGAGATGTAGCAGTGTTTACCTTACTAGCATTATTGACGAGTTCTTCAATTTTATGATCAATAATTGAATTTATAACATCCATGAAGGTGAGCGAAGTATCTGCAAAAATTCGCTCAACGGTGTTTTCTGATCTATTCATGATTTATCGCTCTCCCTTTATAATATTTTCTATATAAAAAACCGCAGAATTACATAACCAACAATTTGAATGGTTACGTAACCTCTGCGGTTCTCGCTTTTTATTGGGTTACACTATTTATTTGACTTTGTACAAATATTCTTCAATGCGATGTTTATAGGTATTTCCCTTTCCATTGTAACGATTTCTACTATACTCAAATAAGAAATTAGTTAGCTGTGAATGTTCTTCTGTTGAAAGTTTTGATGGATGATTCACTCTTATATAGAGAAATCCCTTTAGATTTCCTTGGTTGTTAATCATTTTTCTTCTCCTTTTTTATTTGTATTTTCCGTTTTGCATAAAGCATTGTATCTTCGTTTTTTCATATTTGAAGAGGAAAAAGGAATTTTATAAAAAATATAACCGAAATAAAAAAATCTTAGATTAACCGATTTGTTCTGAAACATTATACTTATCGATTCAATGTATTTTAATAGGATTTTAAAATTCTTTAAGATATTTTGGATTAATCAATTGCTTAAATAGTTATAGGTCTCCAAGATTATCCTTTTAATAAAATGAGATAAATAGGTATAATGAAGATATATTAGATGCAGCAGGAGGAAGTTATATGATTACAGGGGAAATTAAAAATAAAGTAGATAAAATATGGGAAACGTTTTGGACAGGTGGAATTACAAACCCACTAACCGTTATCGAACAGTTTACTTATCTATTATTTATAAAAAGTTTGGATGAAACGGAAACAATAAAAGAAAAAGAAGCGGAAGTTCTAGGTATTCCATTTGAGGGTATCTTTCCAGAAGATAAACAGCATTTACGTTGGCATCGTTTTAAACAGCTCGGTTCACCGGAAGAAATGTATCGAGTTGTTTCTGATGAAGTTTTTCCTTTCATTAAAAACTTACATGGGAAAGATAATTCAGCATACTCCAAGTACATGGGAGATGCGATGTTTTTAATCCCAACAGCGAATATGTTGGCAAAAATTGTTGATGGAATTGACAATCTACCATTAGATGATCGGGATGTACAAGGGGATTTATACGAGTATCTACTCTCGAAACTATCAACGTCTGGTACAAATGGACAATTCCGTACGCCAAGACATATTATTGAAATGATGGTTGAACTCATGAAACCAACGCCAGAGGATATTATTATTGACCCTGCAATGGGGACGGCTGGATTTTTAGTAGCCGCAAGCGAATACTTACGTAAACATCACAATGATATGTTTCTTGTTCAAGGCTTAAAAGAACATTACCATAACACCATGTTCTACGGAAATGATATGGACCGGACGATGCTTCGTATTGGTGCCATGAACATGATGCTGCATGGTGTCGATAATCCAAATATTGACTATCGGGATTCCCTTTCTGAAATTAATAAAGATAAAGAAAAATATACGTTAGTGCTGGCTAATCCTCCATTTAAAGGATCATTAGATTATGAAGCGGTTTCGAACGATTTATTAAAAATTGCCAAAACTAAGAAAACCGAATTATTATTCTTATCCTTATTTATTCGAATTTTAAAACCGGGTGGTCGGGCTGCGGTCATTGTTCCAGATGGTGTGTTATTTGGAAGTTCAAAAGCACACAAAACGATACGAAAGGAAATCATTGACAATCATAAACTGGAAGCGATTATCTCTATGCCGAGCGGAGTGTTTAAACCGTATGCAGGAGTTTCAACGGCGATTATGATTTTCACAAAAACTGGTGCAGGTGGTACAGACAACGTATGGTTCTATGATATGAAAGCAGACGGATTTTCGCTAGACGACAAGCGTAACCCAGTTGAAGAGAATGATATACCGGACATTATTAAACGATTTAACAATTTAGAAGCAGAAAAAGAACGGAAACGGACAGAACAATCTTTCTTCGTACCTGTTGAAGAACTACGGGAAAATGACTATGACCTGTCAATTAATAAATATAAAGAGATTGAGTATGAAGAAGTGGAGTATGAGGATCCTTTACTTTTGATACAAAAAATTAAAAGTTATGAAAAAGAAATAATTAATGGGTTAGAAAATTTGGAGGAATTACTTAATGGTAAATAGAGTACTTCTTAAGGAAATCACAAAAATAACGACCGGAAGTTCTGCACCAAAAGAAAAATATTTTTCAAATAACGGGTTACCATTTATACGAGCAGGACACTTAGAAGCGTTAATAGAATCTAATAAAATTAATGAATTACCTAAGATAGATGAAGAAACTGGAAAAAAGTTAAAACTAAAGAAAGTCGGTAAAGGCACTATTCTTTTTGCTAAAAGTGGAATGAGTAGTAAGAAAAATAGAGTATATATATGTACGGATAATGCTTATATTGTTAGCCATTTGGCAGCTATTATTCCGAATTCTAACTTAGTAAACAATAGTTATTTAAAATACTATTTAGAATGGTACAAACCTAGTAGATTAATTATCGATGAATCTTATCCGAGTATTAGGACAACAGATATTGGTAATATTGAGATTAATTTACCCAGCTTGGAATCCCAACTAAGAATAGTAAAAATATTAGATCAAGTTAGAGCATTAATAAAAAAAAGAAAGGCCCAAATCGAAGCATTAGACCAATTAATGCAAAGTGTGTTTTTAGAGATGTTTGGGGATCCGATTACAAATCCCCAAAATTGGCCAATAAAAAAATTGGGTGACAATATTGAAATTACAGGTGGTTTTGCGTTTAAAAGTACTGAATTTGTTGAATCGGGAGTACCAGTTATTAAAATTGGAACCGTTAATAAAGGATATTTTGATTTAACTACACTTACCTTTGTTTCTAAGGTGATTGATAAATATGAGAAATACTTAGTATATCCAAGTGATTTATTAATAACGCTCACAGGAACTGTAGGAAAAGAGGATTATGGTAATGTTTGTATTGTTCCAAATGATTATGAATTTTATCTATTAAATCAACGCGTTGCAAAAATTAAACCTCTAAAAAATCTTAATGTTAAATATTTATTATATTGTTTTAAACAAGAAAAGTTTAAACGAAGAATCACAAAATTAAGTAGAGGGATACGACAAGCGAATATTTCTAATGATGATATAAAGAATTTAGTAATTTATCGGCAAACAATGAGGTTAACTGCACTTTCTGTTTTTTGAGTTTTTCAATTTTCTGTTCAACTTGGCTTAAACGGGTTGTATTATTTTTTGTATCAGATTCTAACTGCTTTATCACTCGGTCGATAAGGTTATCTAAATCCATTCGCTGTGCAAAACTCTTTATATCATTCAGGATTATTTCTTCTAGCTCTCTTTCTTTAATAAAATGGTCAGAACATGCCTTGCTGCCATATTTGTTAAAGTTTCCGCATACATATCCTTTACGGTTCTTTTTAAAATGCATCCCTCGGCCACAATCTGCACAGAAAAGGGTATTCGTAAAAAGATGAACCTCTGCTTGAGGACGAATTCTACTTCTTGAGATGATTAACTCCTGTACTGTATTAAACATTTCAATTAGTATAGAACCTATTAATATTAATATTTTCTTGAAAAGAGCAAGAGAGACTTGTTTAATTCAAGTCTCTCTTTTATTTGCTAATAATCATCCGAATAAGGACCTTTCATCAAAGGGATATGTTTTATGAATTTTTTCAATTCGATTCCAAAGTAATTTTCTATATCTCGTTTTAGATTTTGCTCTAATTGAATAAATTCCCTTACGATATAGTCTAAATCAAAAACATTGTACAAATCTTGCTCTGCCCAAATAGATTTCACTCTTGCTTTATTTGAAAATGGAATTAAAGACAGAATAGCACCATCTTCATAATCGTCATATTCAATCGTATAATAATGGAATTCTGGAGTATGTTCATCTGTGACTCTGTTTTTCCATTCGTATAATGCTTTATAGAATTCTAAAATAGCAAGTTCTGTTTCAAAGTATAATTCATTATTGATTTTTATTGTAAGTGTAGCTTCTACAGCTAATATGGTAGGAACATCACTTTTATCTCTATTCGAAATAATTCCTTTATCACTTACAAATTTGTATTCAAAAGTTATTTTACTGGAAATGCTGTCCATATCTTACCATCATATCCTATCACTATTCTTATTTTTGTTTCACCTTTTGTTCCAACTTTTTTTCCTAAGTTGACATCGAATCTAAATGATAACTTATCACTATCATTTATATCAAAACTAGAAACTTTCGCTTTTTGTAATGCTTCTTTAACCCATCCTCTAGCAGTAGATTGGCTACTTGTGTTAAATTTAGCATAATTTCTTTTATCACCTTTTAAGTGCTTATTCTTTACTGTGAATTTAGCAACGTTTTTAATTGCATTACTCAATGCGTATTTTCCAAAGGCACTAATCAATGCTTTCTTTCCATACTTTTTAATAGCCCATTTCGCACCTTGTTTTATTATTAAACCAAGAACTGGAATAGCTGAAGCCTGGGCATCAATAGTATTGATTTCAAAAAGCTCACCAGAGTTTCTATCAATTAAGTATGCTATGAAATCTTCACCTTCGATTTCTGTGAAAAACATGTCGTATGTTGTTTTTGTCACTTCTCCAGTTTCGGATATTTGTTCTTCGGTAACATACATTTCACCGGTATCAATATTAATGTAAAGTTCGGATTCAAATGACAAATCTCCTGTTTCTAACTCAGAGTTTACAGTTATCTCTTGTTTAGAGGATTCTTCAACTACCATTTCAAATGAGTCATTGTTAAGTCCTAATTCATTTGCGGTTACTTCATATACTGTTGTATCATCAGTACTTGAAACTTCCTCAACTTTTTCATTAAAATTCACATCAATTTGTTCTGCATTTTCTAAAACTTTCTCTAGATTCGAGGGAACTTCTGTTTCTTCTGCAAATGCAGATGGAGCAAATCCAGCAATACTACTGAACAAAAGTGTAGCAACTAATAGTTTAATCAAGTTCTTTTTCATTTAAAATCTCCTCTACCCTTTCTTTTTGTAATGTTAGAAAGCCTTCTCCAAAGTGTTCTTTTTCCCCTAGTTTCACAACATAATGGGAGAGTTTTTCTCTAATGGTATTAGCATTATAATTTGAATCGCTTTCATTCAAAATTGAAGCAATGACACCAGTTGCGTAAGCCGTAGCAAATGATGTTCCTGAAAATGTTGAGTATTCACCTTTGTTATCTGTAGATACAATCTCAACACCTGGAGCAGAATAATCAACTTTCCCTATACCGGAAAAAGGATCAAGTTTAAATTCTTCATCAAAAGAAGAGATGGATAGAACATTATTATATTGAGCTGGATAATCTATCGTTAGACCAAGAGTATTTCCTGCAGCCGCAGTGATGATAATTCCCTGTTCAATAGCTTTATCTATGGCGGATTTAAGTTCCACTTTGTCGCTTGAAAAACCGAAACTAATATTAATAATGTCAACTTCTTGTGCTATACTCCATTCAATACCTTCAATCACATCTTCAATTTTCCCTCGTCCTTTTTCATCAAGTACCTTTACGTCGTAAAGTATAACGTTCTTTAGAATACCGGTGGTCTCAATTCCTTTCGCAGCAATAATTCCAGCTACTGCAGTACCATGCCCGAATTCATCTTTAATTTTCTCGCCAGGAGTAATTGAGTTATATTCTTTGAAAGATAAGCCTTCAAATTCTTTGTGCGTCTTATTGATACCACTATCTAAGATTGCAATTTTTATAGGATCAGTATCCATCGTTGGATTCGATCCAACAAGATTAATAGCCCAATTGTCAATCTTCTGTTTTTTAATAGTTTTTACCTCATTGCCAACAATGTCTATGCTGTTATTTCTAACTACACTAATAGTCAGTATGATAATAAAAAGTACTAGCAAGAGGAATAATAGATACTTAATGTTTTTAATCATTTCCTCCAATACCTTCTAATATTAGACTTAATAATCTTGGAGTTACTGAAAAATATTAGAAAATCTCCCCCCTTTATTTAAATTTAAAAAACAGGGCAATATTATCGATTTATATAATACCAAATATTTGAAATTTTTGTCAACAAATAACAAATTGGAATATTTTATGTACTAAACTGTAATAAATTGTTTGGTATTCAGATGACCAAACCTCAGATTTCTTTGTTAATCCTTTCCTCGTGCCAAAGGATAATAGAGGGAAATTCGCAATATATTATTCCTAAGCATGTTGATAATGTCTATTTTCAAAAATAGATAGTTGATAATTACTGTGATTTGTGAGGAAAGTATGTATTTTTGTTTCTAATTATCTTAATTCTTCCTATGTAACGCAACAATATAAATTTCCGAGTTAAAATATAAACTTCCGATTCCGAGCCGGTTTTAGTTAAAAAATAAACTTCCGATTTCCGATATAAATCCAATAATTTCTCGGGTATTTTCCAATAGGGAGCCCGAGTTTTTTTATGCTTTTTCCAATATCTTTTCAATACAGTTCTGTTCTTAACCCATTGGTATTACTGGGTTTATCCAGCATCTCATCCAATAATAATTCAATACTTATCCAATGTTTTTATCTTAACTTTCTCTTAAGCCCCAAAATGAACTTGGACAGCTCTAGTTAGATATTTTATACTATTCATATCAAAGGAGCTGACATCATGAAACGTACAAGATATTCAAAAGAATTCAAAATACAAGTGGCAAATGAATCAATCGAAACGGGTAATGCTGCTCTAGTAGCACGTCGATATGAATTAAGCCCCAATATGGTAAATCGTTGGGTGAAAGAATATAAAGAAGGTAAATTCGATCAAGATGGCGTTCAAGGTGTTTCTACCCCTCTTGAAACAAAAAAGTTGTCTCAAGAAAACGATCAGTTAAAACGATTATTAGGCGAAAAAGATTTAGAAATTGCCATTTTGCGTGATCTTATAAAAAAGAAAAACCCTCACTTACTGAAAAACTTGAAGTAGCTGATGATTGGATTTCAAAAGGCTATCCCAAGAAAACCGTGCTGAAAATAATCGGAATAAAACGCTCAACCTACTATTACCGTAAGAACCATCGTGTTGAGGAAAAGCAAGTAAGTGAGGGTCGTCCAGCACCAGGATACTCAATCGCGAAGGACGGCAAGAAGATCTCGGATGAACAAATTAAAGAATGACTACTTGAAGAAGTAGCTGGTGATGGATACGCTTATGGCTACCGCAAATTGACCAAACAACTCCGACGAAAGCATAAACTTGTCATCAATAAGAAAAAAGTTTATCGGCTATGTAAAGAATTAAATATTCTGCGTCCACAGCGGCAAAAGAGAGCCTCTGTACCGAGGAGACTGGCAAGGAATCGAGTCATTACAGGGTCCAACCAACTTTGGGAAACGGATATTAAATACGGGTATATTGAAGGGGAGCAACGATTTTTCTTTGTCCTTTCTTATATTGATGTCTATGATCGAAGTATCATCGATTACCACATTGGTACAAGTTGCACAGGACAAAATGCCTTTGAGACCTTAAAAAGAGCCCTATGGAAACGACAGCAATATGATCAAAAAGAAAAGCCTGTGGTAAGATCTGACAATGGTCCACAGTTTATTTCCCATGCCTTTACACAAGGCTGTGAGAAGCTAGAAATCGAACACGAGAGAATTCCACCTAAAACTCCAAATATGAACGCACATATTGAGTCGTTTCATCGGATTTTAGAGGATGATTGTCTAAGCAGATATGAGTTTCAAACATATGAAGAAGTCCACCAAGTCGTTTCAGAGTTCATGAAATTTTACAATGAAGTTCGCATGCATGGAAGCATTCAAGACATGGCACCCATGGAGTTTTTTGAAAAAAACAAGCACATGGCCATAAAGATTAAGGAAATTCGTGTATAAGCACCAGCTTGATATGGAGAGGCGGGCATGATAGCCTTGTTTGGCGTTGCCAGCTTCGTGAATAGCTGGTCCCTGGCAGGGAAATGATGCCCGCAGAGGCTCCATGTCAAGCAATCTAGGGATACAAATGTAATGATGGCTAATGAACTGAATAGAAAAACTAAGGTTTTACGCGAATTAGTGAGATACTGTCCAATATTCGGGGGTTAATCCGCTTTTAACTCTTTTCTCCATTATCTTATCTCCAATATTCTGCTTTCCAATATCGGAAAATTCTATTTTAACTCTCGAAAAAAGTTGAAAAAAATGCGATAAAAAGCGGGAAAAAACGGTCATTTTTGATCCGGAAATTCGTCAAAATGGGGGTTCGGTCGGAAATTTCTATTTTAACTCGAACGGTGGAATGCGGGTTTGAGGGGGGTGGAATAGGAGATTTATTTTTTGAATACACAAAAATGAAAAAATGAGGCAAGATAAGGTTTCTCTCTATTCAATTTTTGGTGTGGCAAATCGATAATGAATAATCGGTGTACCGTCCTCTTTTACCTCGATTCGATTAGTCAGTCGATGAAGAATATCCCCAGTTAATTCATCGAAATTTAGGAATTGAAGTAATTCCTTTTTGAGCTTTTCAATCGTTTCAATTACATCTTCGCTTTCCATCAATGTAAGAAGTTCATTTTTCTGCTTCATTAGCTTCAGCCACTTCATAGAAAAAAGACTTCAAGTCATTAACTACTTCTGAATTCGGGATATACTTAACATCCTTTCTTTTTCCAATCCGTTTATATCCAAATATAGAAGAAGGAAATTGCTTCATTGTATCCTTTCTTCTACTGGAAATATTCTGGCCTTCGACTTGTGCAAAAATTCCATAGAGTGCTTCAATCGACAGTTTAGGAGAAAACGGTGGTTGTTTCGTTGATGTAAAAACCACCTTTATTCCGTATTTATAAAACTCTTTAACTATTGCAACGTATTCATAAAAATTTCGCGCTAAACGATCACGACTGTAAACGATGACAGTCTTTACTTTTTTCTGCTGTATTAGCATTCGGAGTTTTTGTAACCCTGAACGCTCCTCCATTGCTAATTTATTCGCTGAAACATTATCATCTTCTAACCAAATCACTTTTTGTGGATCAATATGATTATTATTAATGTAAGATTCAGCAAGTAGAATCTGCTTTTGAATGTCCTGCTGAGCTGTACTTACCCTGTTATAAACCGCGATAAAATCTTCATAGTATTTATTGGGTTCATAATATTGGTGTGATTCCATGAGAGTCTACTCCTTTTCTACAATTCTATTACTTTCGGCAAGTAGGAACCCCTTCATTTTAGGTTTTAAATCGAGCTGATCGATTAAAACTTTTTCAATTAGCCGTTTCATAAAAGGGGGATAGTGGAAAATTTATACTGAAATAAAAAAAGAAGAAATGCAACTGGGCATTTCCTCCATGTCTGAACTACAAATCGTACTAACAAGAATATTATCGTCTTTTATATCATGAATAATTCACATTATATGAACAATTTATAGGGAATATTTTGATAAAATATATTCAAGAAACAAAATACTAGAAATATTACAATTCGTTAATGTTATATTTAGTTCTTGACAAATATAAATTAAGGAGATGGTAATAGATGAAAATAAAAAGATTGGATATCAGTAATTATAGGTCGTTGGATGGACTAAGTTTTAGCTTTCATTCAGAAGTAAATTTTATTGTTGGACTTAACAACATTGAAAAGTCTAATTTGCTAAAACTATTAAATACATTGGTGAATAAACGAAATTTTATAGATGAGGATTTCAATGATATTGAAAAATCAATAGAAATAAAGATAACTTTATTTCTGGATGAAGATGAAATTGGAGTATTTGAAGATCTTTTTGATCCTACAAATGAAAGACAAATTAACATAATTGCTTTACAGGAAAATCCAGATGAAAATATAACTTTTATACACGCGGAGACAGAAACAGTAATATCAAGTTCATTAATAAAAAAACTTAATTTTATTTATTATGACTCTTTAAGAAAGCCCTCAAATGAATTAAATTTCAATACTAAAACCGGAAGTGGGCGTTTTCTTTCACATTTGATAGATTTATATACTAAAAATGATGAGAAAGTTCAACCTGAAGATTTAATTAATAATACCTATTTGGCAGGATTGTTAGATTATATTAATTCGAAATTGGAACTAATTGAAACTTTTGAAGCTAATGATATTAAAGCCGATACAGGAAATGAGATCAAGGAAATATTATCAAGGTTGATCATATTAAAAAACGATGAAAATTTCCCTGTAGATAAGCTAGGATATGGTATACAATTTAGTAACTTAGTACCTATTTCTATATTAGAAAGAATATTTAATATAAAAAGGCGAAAAAAAACGTTTGAAAATGCAATTATTACTGATGGTAATGGAACGGTAACACTTCCAATTACTTTAGGATTGGATGAACCAGAGATTCATCTACATCCCCACTTACAAAGAAAATTAATAAAGTATATTTATAGAATAACTACTAATTCACAAAGAAATTTTAACAATCTTCTTTCTGATTTGTTTGGAATTAATAGTATAAAAGGTCAATTATTTGTTGTTACCCATTCACCAAATATATTATTAGATGACTATAAACATATTGTTAGAATTTATAAAAATTCCAATGGGGAAGTCTTAGTTTCAAGTGGTGTAGATATTGAATTGGATGATGATTTAGAAAAACATCTAAACAAGCATATGCAATATATTAAAGAGGCATTTTTCTCAAGAACAGTTATATTTGTAGAAGGAGACAGTGAGTTATTAGCTATAAAGGTATTTGCAGAAAGAATGGAAATTGACTTAGATGATTACGAAATATCTGTTATTTCTGCTGGTAGTGCAGATTCTATCCCACCCCTTGTTGATTTATTTAATAAATTTGGAATTGAAACTGTTTCTATAATTGATGGAGATAAAAAAGAGGGGGACAAATTTAAAAATATAAAAAATCTATATATAACTCAAGGGCAGGATTTCGAAGAAGATATATATATGTATTTTAATTTTTCCGATTACATTAGGTACTTAGAAGAACAGTATACAGACGATCCGAAGAAGTATTTATTTTTTATGGGGCAAGCAAAAAAGTTAGGAATTGATATAAATCCAAGACAAAGACCAGTTTATAAAGAACTAGAAAAGATTGATAATGGGCAAAATCTTGAGAGATTAAAAGAAGAATTGAAGTCGGACGTTCTAAATAGTCTTAGGGGAAATAAATCAATTTTACAAGGAAGATTACTTTCGGAGGCAGTTACAAAAATTCCCCAAACATATAGGGACGCGATAGAGAAAGCAATGGAGTTGTCAATATATGAATAATAAGTTAATAATTGATAAATTATTAAAGCTTCATAATGGAGACCAAAAACAACTAGACGTAATATTATCTGATGCAAATAGATTGATTGTAGAGGCTCCAGCTGGCTATGGAAAGACGAAAACACTTATAAGTAAAATTGCTTATTTAATTTTAACTAAGCAAGTACCAGTCAATAAAAAAATTCTTGCTCTAACTTTTAGCGTAAATGCAGCATATAATATGAAAAATGAAGTAGTCAATATTTTACCTACACTTTTAGCGAATAATGAGAATCTGAAAACATCTGATATTGAGGGAAAAGTATATGTTTCTAACTTTCATGGTTTATGTAGACGAATATTAAAAAAATATGGATATTTATTAAGCAAGGAACTTAAAAATATAGACCAGTTAATAAATATAGATGATTCTAGTGAAAATAATCTAAATAAATTTAATATAAACTTATTAGAAGATGAGAAAAAATTAGTAAAGGATATTTCAATTGCTTCGAAGGAATATAAAGAAAAATACATTAAAGAAAATTATCTACAATATAACAATATAATAAAAACGAAGTATATTGAAAAAGGGGTTATATCTTACAATTCAATTATAACCTTGACAATAGAGTTGTTAAATAAATATAAAAATATTAGAAGTTTTTATACTAAGTTTTTTCCGATAATAATAATTGATGAATTTCAGGACACAAACATTCTAAATTGGACGTTTATTCAGTTATTAATTAATAAAGAAAGTAAGTTAGTTTTTTTAGGAGATTCGTTACAAAGAATCTATGGGTTCATAGGAGCTATACCTAATCTTATAGATTTAACATTAGAGCTGTTCGATATGGAATACATAGCACTGGAAAAAAACTATAGATTTGAAAATAATGATGAAATGTTATTGCTTGAAAAAAATATTAGAGAAAATGCAAAGAAACCAATTAATCCATCAATAAAAAAAGACGCTAATGTCAATTTCAAATTATATAAGAATCAAATAGATGAAGCTTTTGGTATTGTTAATCAAATTAGAGAATTACAATCAAAGAATATCAAATGTAAAATAGCAATACTAGTGAAACAACGCGGACCCAACATCAATTTGATTTTAGAAGCATTAAAATATAACGATATAAAATTCTTTTTTGGATTATTTACAGATGAAGATCAGCGGTATATTAGATTTCATGAAACTTGCTTGAATAAGTTTTACTCAATATTTATAGAGGAGAATAGAAGTCTTTCAAAGAAAAATATTGAATTTTATTTAAACGAAATAAAAAAAGAATATAACAATGTTTCTGATGCAATGAATAATTCATTATTTAAGCTTTTACATGCTTTCCTAGAAAAAATTGTAAATGAGTTTAAGGGTCTTCAAAATTCTGATAAATACAGAATAATTATGGATACATTTATGAACAAGTCATTAAGACAAAACCTTGATATTTTAGATGATAATGTTATTGTTACCACTGTACATGGAGCAAAAGGATTAGAATGGGATTATGTTATTTTGCCTGACATGGAAAAAAATCAATTTCCAAATTATAACGGATTGTGCAATCGTAATAATTGTATATTTGGTGATTATTGTATATTTAGTGTAAATGAAAACAATGAAGTAGAATTTTTAGAAGAACTTAGTGTGTTTTATGTTGCAGTAACAAGAGCAAAGAAAGAAGTATTTTTTACTGCAAGTCAGCGAAGTTTTGTAAGAGAAGATTTCCAACCTGAAACAAATATTAGTTGTCTATTAAGGCTACCGGGAATAAACATAAAACAAACTAATGAAAAAGTAAGTGTTTAATTGATGGGTTATAAAATAAAACTTTTAAGGTAACACTGCTACATCAATATGTCTGCGATTACCACTCAAGCCAAGTAGATAGCGGCACCAAGCAGCGATCGTTAATGGGATAAATGATAAATCTCTGACATCAAGATCATCCCTCTGGACATACAATTTGATTGTTTTGTTTCCCCAAAGCGAATTCCTAGCTTCTGAGATGTATCTATCGCTATCCGTTGTGGTGTATCTGGGATATTTGGATTTGGAAAACGGACTTCAATGACTTCTTTAATAAACTCCATCGGATCAATGATACCTGGATCAGTCACTACCTTCATTCCTTCCATATAGCCGATTTTTTCCACTAACCCCTTCAGGTCTTCATCCTTCATTTCTTCCGCGATTGACGTGTAATCAAGTAAGCAGCCAAAGATGGCTAAAGCGGTATGAAGCGGATTTAAACAGGTACAAACTTTCATTCGTTCCACGAGATCTACCACATGTCGTTCGGCAAAGAAAACACCTACTTTTTCTAATGGTGGTCTGCCGTTTGGAAAACGATCCTCAATCACTAAATATTCGGATTCTTCCGTGTTCACAAAAGGTGCGACGAGCGGTCCATTTTCTCTCTTTGGAATTAGCTCAGCACTGCCGAAGCCGATGTTTCTTAACCTTTCCTGCACAGATGCAGAGGGAAGTGGGGTGATTTTGTCAATCATGCTCCATGGGAAAGTAATGCGCGTTTTATCGTTTAAATACTCGATAAACCCTTGCTCGACAATATCCTTTTCCTGCCAAATGGAAGCAACCGTTAAAATGGCTTCTTTTAGCTTATCCCCATTATGGGAGAAATTATCAGTGCTGACGAGGGCTAATGGAGCCTTTCCTGCCTTATATCTTGCATGTAAAAGCGCTGCCAGTAAAATCATTGTATGACGACTGGGCTGATCCAACCCTCGTTTAATTTCTTCTTGCACCGACTCCCGTATGTTGCCATCCATATCCTTTAAGTCATATCCTTTTTCCGTAATGGAAAGGGAAATAAACTGGAGGGAAGGATGACTTGCCACCTCTTTTAACCTTTGCCACGTAGTTGGACCATTGTAGGTTGGAATACTTTCTGCCACACTTGCAATCACTTCCATATCCAATGAACCATCTGCCTTCATAACGACATCAAGGCTTAGATTGTCATAAGGCTGGTAGATTTTTTCGATCAAAGCATCATCGGATGTCGAAGCAACAATTATTCCTTTATTCGTTTCTTTAAGTTCGATTAAATGTTGCTGCAACACGGAATGAAAAGCTCTAAATAAGTTTCCCCCTCCGAAATGCAACCAAATCGGCTCCTTTTGTGTCGCTTCCCATACCTTTTCAAAGTCAAACTTTGGGGTTTTAATCCCGATCTCTTCAAATTTCTCGGGACTTTTTTTTAATTGCTCCTTTTCTAGTTCTAACAATAGGATTTCCCCTTTCTGCCTCATTGTACAAACGACATTGGCGAAGACTTCAGGTGAAAATTAAAATATTTTTGGGCGTTATTATAGGAAATATCCTGAACAATTTGATCTAACCAAGCTAAATCATTTGGGTATTCGCCATTTTCAACCCAATTGCCAATGATATTACACAAAATTCTTCTAAAGTACTCATGGCGACTATAAGATAAAAAGCTTCGTGAATCTGTTAGCATTCCGATAAATCTTGATAACAGTCCGAGATTTCCGAGGACTTTCATCTGTGTTTCCATACCGTCAATGTGATCATTAAACCACCAGGCTGATCCAAACTGTACTTTTGATGGGATGCCACCTTCTTGGAAATTGCCAGCCATCGCAGCCAGCATTTCATTATCTTTCGGATTCAGACCATACAAGATTGTTTTAGGAAGTTGTTGTTTTTGGTCAAGTTCATCCAACAATTGAGAGAGAGGAATAGCAATTGGCCCATCTCGGAAAGAGTCGACACCTACATTTGCTCCAATTGCACGGAACAAACGAGAATTTACATTTCTCAATGCCCCGATATGATACTGCATCACCCAGTCCCTCTTGTGATAAGCTTTACCAAGATTTACAAGAAGCTGAGTTAAAAATTGATTATTTTCTTTAATTGAAATCGGCACGTTATTTAATGACTTCTGCACAATCATATCAAGTTCTTCCAATGTAGCCGGTTCGTAGACAACAGTCTCAAGACTATGATCAGATAATTTACAGCCTATTTCATTAAAATAATCGATTCTAATTTCTAAAGCTTGCATTAGACTGTTGAAATCGGTAATCTCAATCTCTGTCAACTTCCCAAGCTTTCCTACATATTCCGTCCATGATTGGGTTTGGTGAATCGCCATAATAATATCTGGTCGAAATGTCGGTAACACGGTTGTCGAGAATTCTTGATCCTCTTGTAGGAGCTTATGGTAATGCAGATCATCCATTGGATCATCTGTTGTACCGATTAGCACGACATTTGATTGTTCAATTAAACGTCGTGCTGAATATTCTGGGTCTTGTATAATCTGATTACAATTTTCCCAAATCTCTTTGGCAGTCGAACTTTTCAAGATCGTGTCCACATGGAAATAACGTTTCAACTCTAAATGCGTCCAATGGTAGAGTGGGTTTCCTATTAATTTTTCAACCGTTTCTGCCCATTTGACAAATTTTTCGTAGTCGTCCGCATCCCCCGTAATGTAATATTCCTCTATCCCATTTGCTCTCATTGCTCGCCATTTATAATGATCACCATATAACCACAGCTCCGTAATATTTTTATATCTTTTATTTTCATAGATTTCCCGAGGATCTAAGTGGCAATGATAATCATAGATTGGCATTTTGGCAGCATAGTCATGATAAAGCACTTTTGCTGTTTCCGTTTGCAATAAAAAATCTTTATCTATAAATGGTCTCATTTGATTCTTCCCCTTTTTTATTGGTATCCGGTCCAGAATATTCAACAGGTGGATGTACGTTCCACAACTTTTCATACTTATACCCTGTAAGAGCCTCCACTACTTCTTTCGTTCTAGAATCCACATCTTCTTTACGGCCATTATTTTTCAAGCGATTGATTTCATCCACAAGAATACCATGGGTTTGTTTGTTTAGTTTGAATGTAAAAGCAGTAATTAACGCCACTAGTAGTAGACCTACTACGCCAACCAACATGATACCAATAATGGTGTGAACCGCACTGTCTGGTTGCGTCGTTGCTTTTTGAATAAATCCTCCACCCTCCAAAATTGCACCAACCAAGAAAGTAGCAAGTGCAACAGAAGATTTTCTAAAGAAAGTCATAACTGAAGCGAAAATTCCTTCTCTTCTTTGATTCGTAATTATTTCGTCGACATCTGGAATGAACGGGAATACATTCCAAGGGACAAATTCCAACATGCTTCTCCCGATTTGATAAACGAACGAAATGATAACCAAAGTTAGGATTAAGTTGCTAGGTTGCAAGAAATAAACAGCGGTATAACCAAATACACAAAGAATCATCGTTGAATAAGAAATTTTCGCTAAATTAGCCGGTCCTATTTTAATCATTAAAAAACCGTAAACAATTGCGCCTGGCAATCCAATAATACTAAAAGAAAGTAAATTAGCAGCAACTTCTGACGTACTATTCAAAGCATACACACAGTAGAAAACAAACACTGCATTAAAGGCATCTTTTGCAGTCATCGAACTGATATACATTAATAAATGTTTCCGGAAACTTTTTACTTTAAAGGTCGAACAAAAATCAGCTAATGTTTGACCAATCACTTTTAACCTTTCGACAAAACTTACACGGTTATTCTTATGATCGATAAATTGCTGCATGATCTCTTCCGGCACTTCCCTCTCCCAAGTAGCGCGGTAAGAGATATAAACACAAACAGCGAAAATCACCGCAAAAAGAGCACCATTAATTAAAAATGCCGAAGGACTATCTTGGCCAAGAATACCGAATAATTGACCAGGAATAAAGGTCGCCAAGAATGTACCTAGACCAGAAAAAAACATTCTGGCTGTAGAGAGTTTTGTGCGTTTGTTAAAATCAGTTGTCATTTCCGATGGAAGTGTTTCCCAAGGAATCAAGACTAGCGCTGCGATAATTTCAAATGCTAAGTATGTGAACAAATAATAGTAAAAATTCATACCGGTTACCCAAAGTAACACATAGATCAACATTAATGGAGAGCCTACAAGTAGAAAAAATCTACGGCGTCCATATTTCCGGCCAAATTTGAATCGGAAGAAGTTATCCGAGAAGCTACCAACGAATAAACTGACGACTGCATCCACAATCCTGGCAATCGAAATAATAGAAGCAGCTTGTACCGGTGATAAACCGGCAAAGGTTGTAAAGAAGAATAGCAGCCAAGCACCGATAATGGTAAACGCTCCACCGCCCATCATATCAGTTACTCCATAGCCAATACTCGTTCTGAGCGTAATTTCCTTATTTTTTCTAGGCATCATAAGCCCCCCTATATTTTAGAGTACTACTGAAAAAAATGAGTAAAACGCTTTCATTTTTCTAGGAATAACAGGAGAAAATGATTGCTCTTTTCCCTGCATTTCCCAAACTCAGACTATTATATATTTCACTGCTGAAAAATTATTTTTTACCTTTTAACACATAAGCATCCCATGCACCATGTATATACATCGCTCCTAATGCACGATCATATAAGCCATAACCCGGTCTGCATTCTTCATCCCAAATATGTCTACCGTGGTCAGGACGAATATATCCATCAAAACCGTTCTCATAAAGAGCTTTTATAATGTCTGTAATGGGCAAAGAACCATCAGCAACTAGATGAGAAGATTCAATAAAGCTGCCGTCTTCAAAGTGCTTTACATTACGAATGTGAGCAAAAGGTATACAATGGGCGAAAGATTGGACAATATCTACTAAATCATTCGCTAAGTTTGCGCCTAACGAACCTGAGCAAAACGTTATCCCATTTGCAGGACTATCTACTGCATGTAAAATCCTTTGAATATCTTCCTTGTTTTTGACAATCCGCGGCAATCCAAATATGGAAAATGGCGGATCATCCGGATGTATGGCCAGCTTAATTCCGCAACTTTCTGCAACCGGGCAAACTTCTTCCAAAAAATATATCAGATTTTTCAGTAAATTCCCTTCATCGATATTCCTGTATTGCTCAAATAGACTCTGTAAATCTCTTAACCTTTCTGGTTCCCACCCTGGAAGCGTGAAATCTTTTGCATTTTCCTCCATATTTTTAACGACCTGTTCCGGTGTTAGCGCTTGAACTTTTTCCGAGTCAAAATATAAAGCCGTACTGCCATCTTCCATTTCTTTGAACAAATCTGTTCGGAACCAATCAAATACGGGCATAAAGTTATAGCAGACAACTTTTACACCAACTTTGCCCAGATTCTTCAATGTTTCCTTATAGTTCTGAATATATTGATCTCTTGAAGGTAGTCCGAGTTTGATATCTTCATGAATATTCACACTCTCAACCACCTGAGTATGTAAGTCATAAGCATTGGCCTGTTTTACTACTTCCTCAATTCTTTCAAGGGGCCAAACCTCTCCTACAGGAATATCATGCAGTGCCCATACAACACCTTTCATACCAGGTATTTGACGAATTTGCTTTAGCGTAATCGAGTCATTACCTTCTCCGTACCATCGAAATGTCATTTGCATAACGAGCTCTCCTTGTTAGCGTTTTCATTTTTAATCTATTTAGACTGACCGGCACTTTTGAGGATTATATTAAAATCTATCCAGCGCCAATTTTAACAATCTAACTTAACACTTGGTTTTTATACATGGGAATGAAAATAATCAGGAAACTCTTGAAGTAAAATTTCCTTTTCAGACAGCATCAATCTCATATGCTCTTCCATAAGTGCTACTGCCTTTTTTTTATCTTTTTTAGAAATAGCATGAAAAATTTCCTGGTGATGATTCAGTAATACGGTCCAATCCAAATCTTTTGTATCAATCAATCGCAATAATCGAAACCGATTTAAATGACCTGCTACATTCTGAATCATTCGCCATGTACGCTCTTTTCTAGAAGCAATAAATAGTTCTTTATGAAAAAGTTCATCCAAATCTTGGAATTTCTCAATTTGTTGAATCTCTTTATGATTGTTTACCAAATGCTCTTGCATTTTTAAGTTGACTTCCAGATTGAAGAGAGATTCTTCTGGAATATGTTCACAACATCTTTCAACTATCTTTGTTTCGATGATCTCACGAACAAATCGTGCCTCCTCGGCAAGATCTAAATTGATAAGTGAAACAAACGTACCGCTTTGCGGAACGATGGTTAACAATTCTTCCTCGGCTAATTTCAAGAAAGCTTCCCTTATAGGGGTTCGGCTAACATTTAAACGGTCAGACATCGTTTTTTCAGAGATTTTCGTTCCAGGAGTTAATTTTAATTTTAAAATTTCTGTTTTAATTTCTTCATAGGCAAATACTTTTGCATTAACGATACTGTTTACCATCCATCTTCCTCTTTCTTTCTATACTGTCTTTTAGTATATCAAAAAAGATCCAAATTGTACCTCCTCCATCAAAATTAACCATATTAATATACTAGTATGGTAGTTATGGAATTATTATAAGCCGACACCCACAATTTGGCAAGATGTTTATTTAGAAAATTTAGAAATTTCAAGAAAAATAAAAGATTTATTCAGTTATAAAAAACCTTTCTTTCATTCTAGGTATGCAATTTTTTGATTCACTAAGTAGGAGGGACATTGAAAGGCAAGAAAATATGTACACGATTTAGGAAAGGATCATCGAAAATAATAAAAAAGCTGCTCATTTTAAAATTAAAATGAGCAGCCACTTAATTTATAGAACAGTAGTCGTTCCAAAATCTTCATAATGATTATTAAACGTAATATTTTTCTACCACATCAGCACAACGGCTACATAATGTTGGATGGGATTCATTTTGACCAACTGTTTCCGAATAGGACCAGCAACGTTCACATTTTTCCCCTTCTGCTTTCTCCACTACAATAGCAGTTTTTTCAAGAACAAGGGCATTTTCAGGAGCACCTTCTTTATTTGCTACTACTTGAAGTTGAGAAACGATACAGCTTTGAGCAAAATCAATAGCTGGATCATTTAGAAGTTCAGTAATTTCATTATCGGCATAAATTGTTACTTTCGCTTCTAACGATTTACCAATTGTTTTTGCATTACGTGCTTCTTCAAGAGCTTTTAACACTTCATCGCGGATAGCAATTACTTTATCCCATTTTGCTCGGAGTTCTGTAAAGTTATTACGTTCATCAACCTCAGGGAAATCCGTTAATTGTACAGATACTTCCTCTTCATTTAAGTAAGACCATAATTCATCCGTTGTATGCGGAAGGATTGGTGTTAATACTTTAAGTAAAGTTAACAAAGTATCATACATAACCGTTTGCATTGCACGGCGATCTTTATTATCTTTTGCTTCAATATAAACAACGTCTTTAGCAACATCTAAATAGAATGCTGATAATTCAACCGCAACAAAGTTATTGATTGTATGGTAAACAGATGCGAATTCATAACGGTCATAAGCTTTACGCACTGCTTTTAAGACATCTTGTAAGCGCATATACATGTATTGGTCCATTTCCCGCAATTCTTCATACGCAACTCGATCTGTTTTTGGATCAAAATCAGATACGTTACCGTGTAGGAAACGAAGGGTATTACGAATTTTACGATACACTTCTGAAATTTGTTTTAACATATCCATCGAAATGCGAACATCACCAGTATAATCAACAGACGCTACCCATAAACGGAGGATGTCAGCACCATATTGATTCATCACTTTTTCAGGAATAATGACGTTTCCTAATGATTTACTCATTTTGCGACCTTCTCCATCTAATACAAAGCCGTGGGTTAATAACCCTTTGTAAGGTGCGTATCCGTTAATGGCAACAGAAGTGATTAATGATGAATTGAACCATCCACGGTGTTGGTCAGATCCTTCAAGATAAAGATCAGCCGGATATTTCATTCCTCTTTCTACAAGGACACCTTGGTGGGATGAACCGGAGTCAAACCATACATCCATAATATCGTTTTCTTTAGTAAATTTACCATTTGGACTACCTGGGTGAGTAAATCCTTCTGGTAGAAGGTCTTTTGCTTCCCTTTGGAACCAAATATTTGAACCATGCTCACGGAATAATTTTGAAACATGGGCAATCGTTTCTGGCGTAATAATTTCTTCTCCATTTTCAGCATAGAATACTGGAATTGGAACACCCCAAGCTCGTTGTCTTGAAATACACCAGTCTCCACGATCACGAAGCATATTGTAAAGACGCGTCTCACCCCAAGATGGTGTGAAAGCTGTTTCTTCAACTGCTTGTAATAATTCATCACGGAAAGCTTCTACCGAACAGAACCATTGTGGCGTAGCACGATAAATAACAGGTTTTTTTGTACGCCAGTCATGTGGGTAAGAATGGGTGATGAATGATAATTTTTCTAAAGCGCCTACTTCTTTTAATTTCTCTGTCATCACTTTGTTAGCATCATCATAAAATAACCCTTCGAATCCAGGGGCCTCATGAGTATAGCAACCTTGGTCGTTAATTGGGCTAAGTACATCTAAACCATATCTTTTCCCCACTAGGAAGTCATCTTCCCCGTGACCAGGAGCTGTATGAACACACCCAGTACCTGCTTCTGTCGTTACGTGGTCACCAACCATCACTAATGAATCGCGACCATAAATTGGATGTTTAGCCACAACATATTCAAGTTCTGCACCTTTTACTTCTTGAATTACTTCCGCATTTTCCCATTCTAAATTTTGGGAAACTGTTTCAAGTAAGTCTTTTGCGATAATGAATTTATTATCATTGACTGATACTACAACATACGTAATTTCAGCATTTAAAGAAATTCCTAAGTTCGCTGGAATCGTCCATGGTGTTGTCGTCCAAATAATAAATTTAGCATCTTGTGGTACAACACCTTTTGCATCTTTAATTTCAAAGCTTACATAAATAGATGGTGATTTAATATCTTTATATTCAATTTCCGCTTCTGCTAATGCTGATTCAGAAGAAGGGGACCAATAAACCGGTTTTAACCCTTTATAAATATATCCCTTTTCAGCCATTTTTCCGAACACTTCAATTTGACGTGATTCGAATTCTGGCTTCAATGTAATATAAGGGTTATTCCATTCACCACGAACTCCTAGACGTTTAAATTGAGTTTTTTGGTTTTCAATTTGTTCATAAGCGTATTTTTCACAAAGCTCACGGAATTCAGCAATTGTTAATTCTTTACGCTTTACTCCTTTATTTGTTAACGCTTGCTCAATTGGTAAACCGTGCGTATCCCAACCTGGAACATACGGTGCATGGTAACCAGTCATTGAACGATGGCGGGTAATCATATCTTTCAATACTTTATTTAAAGCATGACCGATGTGAATGTCACCATTTGCGTAGGGAGGTCCATCATGTAAAACGAAGTGAGGTCGATCTTTTGTCCGCTCATTTACTAGAGCGTTAATGTCCATTTCTTCCCATTTTTCTTGCATTTTTGGTTCATTAGCTGGTAAATTTCCGCGCATGGGGAAATCAGTTTTTGGCATTAGCAATGTATCTTTGTACTCTACCATAGTAAAATCCTCCTTTAATGTTTCCTTAAGTCTAATTGTTAAGCACCTAAAAAATAAAAAAAGCTTCACATCCCTGAAGGGACGAGAAGCTATTACTCGTGGTACCACCCTAATTTGCGGAAAACGAAATGGTTAACCGCCTCTTAGACACTGTAACGTCGTGTGAAACGAAATCACTTAATCAAAAATCGTCCACCTATTTTAATTATAGGTTAACGGGTGTGTTACCGTTCTAACACCTTTTCAGTGATTTAGCTCAGGAGTGATCTTCTTTTTTGAATGTTTCGTTCGAGCTTTCACCATCCTCGAATCGCTTTTATCCACTTTCAAAAAATACTGTCTCCTTCAACGCCCAAAATATCAATTTTTCATACTCGTGTATATCAGTATATGGAAATGAAGAAATTCAGTCAAGTAAATCGATGAAGATTGACAGAAATTAACCTTCCGTTGTTATTTCTAAATCATCATCTTCTTGTCGTGCATGGTTTTGGATTTCCGTTAACCCAATTTCATATTCTAATAAATGTTCCCAATCATCCGTGTTTAATAAATCTAATTGGGCTTCTACTAACATTTTGAAACGATTACGGAAAACTTTCGATTGTTTTTTCAACGCATCAATTTCAATAGCAATTTTACGAGCTTTTGATAATGCTTCATTTACAATTCGATCTGCATTTTTCTCAGCTTCTTTAATAATTAATTTTGCTTCTTGTTGTGAGTTACGACGAACTTCTTCAGCTGCTTCTTGTGCAACTACAATCGATTTTTGTAACGTTTCTTCAAGTGTATTGTAATGACTCATTTGCTCAGTCATTGTTTTTACTTTATTTTCTAATTCCTTCTTTTCACGAATAAGAATTTCATAATCTTTTATGATTTGATCTAAAAATTCATTCACTTCGTCTTCTGCATATCCTCTGAAGCCTCTAGTAAATTCTTTATTATGTATATCGAGAGGTGATAATGGCATTCGTCAACACTCCTTCTTCATTTAAATATATAAATCTATTATACAGCTTGTCGTTGAAACATGACATCAAAATTTCGTAATTTTTTACTTTAATCTACTATTTTTTCTCTAATCGGCCTATTTGAAGTCGAAGTTTATCCTTTTTCGTCCGTCCTTCAGACATTATCACTTTTAATCTGCCAAATCCACGAGCCGAAAGAATATCACCTTCTTGTACTTCAAAGGAAGCATCCTCTCTTATCGTCCAATTGACTTTAACTTTGCCTGCTTTAATTAAACTTTGAGATTTTTGTCTCGATATATTAAGAACTGTGGCAATAATAACGTCTAATCGCATAGAAGATACTGTATAGGTTTTATCGAACCATTCTTCTTCTAGTTTAATTAATTGATGATAATCAATTTGTTCCAACTTCACTTTTGATTTACCAATAGAAGTTAAATTCACTAATACGTAATCTTGGACTTCTTTAGCGACTGCAAATTGAATTATATCCTCTTCAATCCGAATATCACCGAACTTACTACGTCCAATGCCTAACGATAATAAAGCTCCTAATACATCTGGATGTTTTAACTGAACAAACTTAGAAGGATAATTCACTGCAAAAAAGGAAATTTCAAAATCATTCTTCGTTGGTTGAAAATAATTGGGACAAATAAAAAGTCTTTGTCTTTCTGCTTCATCAAACCCTCCAAAATGATGAACGGATAGTTCGTTATTTTGACCAACAATAGAAGAAACAATAAATCTTTCCCGAGGATCAAGAAAATCCGTTAATTTTGGTGTAAATCGATCTTCTACTTCCCTTTGCCACCCGATGACTTTTTCGATGAAAGTTTGTTCGTCTTTTCTAAAATGTTGAATTAAATGCTCCATTTTCTCAGCTCACTTTGATTAACTATATATTTATATACTGCCCAATTTATCGTATTAAAAAAGGGACGTTTCAAAATTGTTGGAAACGTCTCCTTAAATATCGAAAGAATGACTTCTTTTTTTAGTATTTGACTTAAGTTAACATGTTATATAGATTGAAAACGACAATTTTTATCCCACGTTCGATGAAAGTCAGTAATAAAATCGCAATAATAGGCGAAAAATCAATCATACCGATAGGTGGGATGAATTTTCTAAAGAAACCTAAATATGGTTCACATAATTTTGCAAGAAGTCGTCCAAAGGCCGAACCTTGTGCGGCCGGAACCCAAGACATTAAAATGTAAATGATAAGCATAAACGAATAAATCGAAAAGGCCATTGTAATAACTGTACTGATTGAATAGATCATCATATAAATTAATTACCCTCTCTAAATTAAAGTTCCTCTTGTAGCAAAGTAGCCTTTATAAAAAGTTAGTATGTACCTATAGAAATAAAATACTTCTACATTGCTTGAGGGTCACTTCATCCCCCATTTAGGGGAATGAAGTTAAAATTCCTCATATAAATAATTTGATATTTCCCCAGATACTTCCACATTATCCGGTGTACATAAGAAAATATCTGTACCGATACGTTGAATATCTCCACCTAGAGCATAAACCGTACCGCTTAGGAAATCGATAATACGAATTCCCGCTTCACGATCGATGCGCTGTAGATTTACGATAATTGCCCGTTTATTTTTCAAATGCTCAGAAATATCTTGCGCCTCTGCATATACACGTGGCTCAACAATTACAACTTTTGAATTTTTTAGTGAGTTTGCCGCCTGTAAGCTGACAACATTGCGTGGTTGTGACTGTTGGGGTTCAACCTCAGCAAGCTTTCTTTCCTTTTTAGGTCGTGACTTTACAACGGGTTGCTCTTTAGAAATATGAACTGGTTTACTTGATGCTTCGATTTCTACTGATTCATCTTCTTCTAAATAAAAGAAATTTTTAATTTTATTTTTCATACTCATCTAGTATCCCTCATTTCTATCCAACAAGAGCTGTTCCTATTCTTACAAACGTTGCACCTTCTTCTACTGCAATGTCGAAATCATTTGACATCCCCATTGACAGTTCTTGGCAAGGTGCAAAGGGCAAGTTCAACTCAACAACGTCCTGCTGTAATTTTTTTAGTTCACGAAATACATGGCGAATAATCGTTTCATCTTCTGTATTTGGAGCCATCGTCATTAATCCAACTACTTGAATTTTATCGAATTGTTGTAAAGATTGAATGAATGGAATAACTTCTTCCTTCGATAATCCATGTTTCGTTTGTTCTCCTGAAACGTTAACCTGTACAAAACATTTTATCGTTTTTTCAGCCCGTTTATTAATTTCTTCCGCTAGACTAAAACGATCCAATGAATGTAAGTAGTCGATTTCATTTATCACTTGTTTCACTTTTCTTGATTGTAATGACCCGATGTAATGCCATATCGCTTGATTATTCATTTCGCCCTTTTTACTTAATAATCCTTCTGGACGATTTTCACCTAAATGATTTAATCCAGCTTCAACGGCTTCAACCGCTCTTTCTGTAGACACTTGTTTCGTTACAGCAATAATCGTTACATCTTGTGTCGCTTGTGTGCGTTTTTTGGCTTCATCAATTTTTTTCGATATAGTATTTAAATTATCAATTATTCTTGCCATTTTAAACCCAACTTTACATCAATAGTTTCCTTCATTGTATCAATCTAGTAAGTAATTTTCAATGAATAGTACTGCTTTAACTATCTTCACGCACTAAAATAACATCTTTCCCTACGACGAGAATATCAGTAATTGGTACTTTTCTTACATGTTCTTCATTTTGCATAAAAGACATAAACTTTTTAGGCTCTGCAACGAGAAAAGCAATAATACTTCCTGTCTTTTCGCAAACTTCCGCATCAATGATATATCCGATAAATCTTCCATTCCCCGCTTCTATAATTTCCTTTTGTTGTACATCTGAAAATCGCAAGAAAATCTCCTTTCCTCTACTTTTTAATGGGATGAAATTATATAAATTCTCTTTTCTACTTAAAAATAAAAACGCACTTAAAATAAGTGCGCTGCATTTGTTATCCTAGTTTATAGTCTTTTTGCATTGTCTCAATGGCATTTTTCTCTAATCTCGAAATTTGCGCTTGAGAAATACCGAGTGATTTTGCAATTTCAGTTTGTGTTTCGCCATAATAGAATCGTTTAGATAGAATCATTTGTTGTCGTTCGTCTAATTTTTGCATACTTTCTTTTACACTAACATACGCAACCCATTGGTCTTCCGACACATCATCATCTCTTAATTGATCCATAATATATACTGCATCACCGCCATCTGAATAAATAGGCTCCTGTAAGGATAAAGGATCCTGAATGGCATCTAATGCATATAATACATCTTCTTTTTTCATTTCAATTGCTTCAGCTAACTGTTCGATTGTCGGTTCATATAAATTTTCCGAAATAAATTTTTCCTTTGCCTGCATTGCTTTATAAGCAATGTCTCTTAATGATCTAGATACTCTTAATGCGTGATGATCTCGTAAATGTCTTCGAATTTCACCAATGATCATCGGTACAGCATATGTTGAAAAACGCACATTATGCTTCAAATCGAAATGATCTATAGCTTTTAATAATCCGATGCATCCCACTTGGAAAAGGTCATCTGCTTGTTCACCACGATAAGAAAATCTACCGACAATACTTAATACAAGCCTTAAATTACAAATAACAAGTTCATCTCTTACCCATTCTTCTCCTGACTGTAAGCGAACGAACAGCTCTCTCATCTCTTCATGTTTTAGCACTGGCAAAGAAGCAGTATCTACACCACAAAGTTCTACTTTTGTACGAACCATCTTCTTTTCCTCCGAACTGTCTGTTTTTTATCTCTGAACTGTTTTTTAAGTTTGTCCGGAAAAAAGAAGAATATGCACAAAATCCTTGTCCAATTTCATCCAATCAATTAGAGAAAGGAGCGTTCTAATTTGAACTTCATACGTTGTTCAATTACTTCGAAATAGCTTCATTCGCATATTTAACAGAAGAAAATGTAGGCCAATATGAGCTTATGAAATTGGTTGGTTTAAATGTTCTCGAAGATCTAATATAATTTTCTTTTCTAATCTTGATATATAGGATTGGGAAATTCCTAAATGGTCAGCCACTTCTTTTTGCGTCATTTCTTGCTTTCCATTTAAGCCAAAACGGCATTCCATAATATATCTTTCCCTTTCACTTAAGCCATTAATTGCTTGAAACATATGTTGCCGTTCGATTTTCTTTTCAACATCATTCATAATAATTTGTTCTTCCGTTCCTAATATATCTGAAAGGAGTAATTCATTTCCGTCAGGATCTGAATTCAAAGGTTCATCTAACGAAACTTCTCCCTTCATGCGGCTCGTCTTTCTTAAATGCATTAAAATTTCATTTTCAATACATCTAGAAGCATAAGTCGCTAATTTTATATTCTTTTCTGTATTAAATGTTTCAATTGCTTTAATTAAGCCAATGGATCCAATACTAATTAAATCCTCTATAGGCGTACCAGTATTATCGAATCGTCTTGCAATATAAACAACAAGACGTAAATTTCTTTCAATTAGTGTGTCTCTTGCTCTCAAATCACCATTCATAAAGGCTTCAATAACTGTCATCTCTTCTTCTCTAGTTAATGGTACTGGCAATGAATCGTGCCCTCCTATATAGTAAGTTCCTTTGAGTCGAAACTTACTCCAAATTTTTCTAAATAAGTCGATTAATTTATTAAACAATCATTTTCCCCCTTTATGTGTAAATTTGATGAATACGAATACGCTTATATTCGCTGTCCAGATTAGTTGCCTTCAAGTAATCTGTGACATCCGTCGGAGCATTTACTACTATGAAACTTTTAAAAAACAAGTAGTTATAGTGCCAAAACGTGAAGAATCATTTGTGCGTCTTGAGGATACCTCGCATCATTTCTAGTTAAAACAACATATTGATCAACAATTTCCTTTGAAACACTACCACTAATTTTTAATTTATCAAATCGGAAGGCAAGTACTAATGAACGTTCTTGTTGGACTGTCGATAAAGAAAGCACCCGCACTTTTGGATAAACGTAAGTAGGAAACATTTTTAATTGATAAGGGTTTTTATCATCCCACGTAAGTAATGCTTCTTGGAAATCACTCGGGAGCTCCTTACTTATTGCTGTATAGGAGAGAAAATGAACCGGTTTTCCACTAATTGGTTCAATACATTCGTTTCCCGTATCAATAAAACCCTTTAAACGATATGTTTTTTTAAATAGCTCAAGGTCACAATCCACTACAAATGAATGTTGAATTTTTTCTTGCATCATATTTCTCCACTTTGTGTGAATCGTTGTTAAACTTAAAAAGGCGATGGCTATGCATAAAATAAAAAAAGCAACCTCGGATTGATTTAGTAAAAAAGGAAGTAGGCTTGTTAAAACACCACCAAGAAAGAAAGTAGTAATAAATAAGACTGTTCCTTGTTTTAACAACGATTGGAGTCGAAAAGAAAATGCAAGTCCAATTAATACAATGAAACTTAGTACAGCTCCAAATAACGTTTGATAAAAAATTGCTGCGATGAATCCACTACAAAACGCACTAAGGAGCAATCTACTCCTTTTTACATACAATCCCGTTATTTCTTGTGTGAACTTTAATAAAAAATAGTTAAACAACGTATTGTATAGTATGAGTAATTCTCCAATCATTTCAGCGTCCTCCTAAAAATAGATTACCATTCGTCTGTTAAAGAAAATGTCAAAACATTGTATGAAATCTAAATTTCTTTTTGACAAAATTTTCGATTAAAGGAGAAAATATGACACGAAAAACAGAAACGTTTTAATTATTAAAATTCCTTTAATCATTGGTAATAAAGGAATGAAAGAAAATATCATGAAGTATTTTTACATAAAAAAAGGAGACTCATAAACTATGAGTCTCCTTTTTGTCGAATTATGTTCATTACCCTCTATTTCGACGATTTCGTAAAAATGTCGGAATGTCTAATAAATCATCTAATTGCTGAGCCTGTCTTTGTGGTTCATGTTGTACATTTTGTTGTTGTTGCTGTTGTTCTTGTACTCGTTCACGAATTGGTACTTGCGGTTGCTGTGTTTGTCCACCACGTACAGTTCCCATCGGACGAGAATTTTGTTGACGTTGCTGTTGTGAAATTACATCTTCAGAAAAACCAGTTGCGATTACTGTTACGATAATTTCATCATTTAAGTTTTCGTTAATAACCGAACCGAAAATCATATTCACTTCTTCATCAGATGCAGAAGCGACAATATCAGCAGCCTCTTGAACTTCAAATAAACTTAAGTTAGAGCCACCTGTAATATTCATAATAACACCTTTAGCTCCATCAATTGAAGTCTCAAGAAGTGGACTTGAAATTGCTTTTTTAGCTGCTTCCGTTGCACGATTTTCACCTGTTGCAATCCCGATTCCCATAAGAGCAGAACCTTTGTCAGACATTATCGTTTTAACGTCAGCAAAGTCTAGGTTAATAAGACCTGGTGTTGCGATAAGATCGGATATACCTTGTACACCTTGACGTAATACATTATCTGCTTCACGGAAAGCTTCAAGCATTGGTGTACTTTTATCAACAATTTGTAATAATTTATCATTCGGAATGACGATTAAAGTATCAACAGCTTCTTTCATTGCTGCAATACCACCAATTGCTTGAGTTTGACGTTTACGGCCTTCAAAGGAAAAAGGACGTGTTACGACACCTACAGTTAATGCTCCTAAATCACGGGCAATAGAAGCAATAACAGGAGCCGCACCTGTACCAGTTCCTCCACCCATACCAGCAGTTACGAACACCATATCTGCGCCACGTAGAACTTCTTCAATTTGTTCGCGACTTTCTTCTGCTGCTTTTTTTCCTACTTCCGGGTTAGCACCTGCACCTAGCCCTCTTGTTAACTTGTTACCAATCTGTAATTTATATTCAGCTTTTGATAGATTTAAAGCTTGTGCATCTGTATTTACAGCGATAAAATCCACGCCTTGTACACCGTGCTCAATCATTCTATTTACTGCATTGTTACCGCCACCACCAACACCAATGACTTTGATGTTAGCCAGTTGGTCTATACTCGTATCAAATTCTAACATAGTTTCTCCTCCTGCCACATTTATCTCGAAATATTATTCAAAGAACTTATCAAATAGTTTCTTAGCTTTATTGATTACGCTTGTTTTATTCGTACTGTTGCTTACTTTTTCCGGTGCGTTTGATTGTTTTTTAGGAGGTGTTGATCCGACACCAGTTGTTGCTAATGCAGGTGTCTGATTTGTACTTCGACCATAAAACTCATCATCTAAATGCGCATATCGTATTAAACCAACAGCAGTTGTATAAGCAGGTTCTCGAACTCCTATATAGTCTGGAGTATAAATTCTTACACGTGTTTGCATAATTTGTCTAGCAAGCTGTGCAATACCTTCTAATTGAGCAACGCCACCTGTAAGGACTACTCCACCTGGTAAGTCACGAACTCCTAATCGAGCTAATTCATCTAAAACGAGTTCGAATAACTCTTCAAGACGTACTCCGATCACTTCGGAAATAAATTTTTGACTATATTGATCCATTGCATCTGTACCTGATACCGGAACTTCAAAAATTTCTTCATCCGAAGCATCATCGTAAAATGCATGTCCAAACTGTTTTTTTATTATTTCGGCTTGTTCTGTTGGGGTTTTTAATACTATTGATAAATCTTTAGTTAAATGTTCGCCACCGACTGGAATTACTCCTGTTCTAGTCAGCAAACCATCTTCAAAAACCGCAACTGTTGTAGAGCCTCCCCCTATATCAATATAGGCAGTTCCTTGATTTTTCTCATCTTCAGTAAGTGCGAAAAATCCTGCTGCTAATGGTTGTAAATAAATTTCCCTTATTTGTAACCCAGCACGCTCTACACAGCGAAGTACATTGTGTACTAATGTCTTTGAAGTTGTAATCATTGTAGCATCCATTTCTAAACGAATACCAATCATACCTCGAGGGTCTTTGATTTCATCTAGATTATCTACAATAAATTGACGTGGAATTAAGTTAACAAGTTCTCTCTCTGGTGGAATTGACATCACTTGTGCGGATTCAATTACTCTTTCTAAATCTTCATCTGTAATTTCACGGTTTTCACTATTGACTGCAACAACCCCTTTCACAGGTTGAAGAGTCGTTTGATTTGCAGGAATACCGAGCACCACTTCATCTATTTTGATGCCAGTCATTCTTTCTGCTTGATCTACGGCTTTTTTAATTGATTGTACGGTTGCATCTATATCAACAATAGCACCTTTACGGATACCGTTTGATTTTACATTACCTACACCAATCACATGTAATTGATTGTCAGTAATATCTCCTATCAAAACTTTAATAGAGGATGAACCAATATCGAGTGAAATATAAATATCTTGGTGATTCATCATTCCGCACCTCCTTCGTTTACTACTATATTTTATTCTATTGTAATTCCCAGCTATTGTCTAAATAATTCCGTGTATACTCTTTAATTTTACAGCTATTATACTGTATTTTCATCCTTTTTTATATGTCTCTCTTCCCATTTTGTTATCAAAATCCGTCGAATTACTGCAATATTTTGGAATAATCGAACACCAAAGGCGAAAATGGCTGCTAAATATAAGTCTACGCCTAGATGAACACCTAAAAATGCTAATCCAGCAGCTAAAGCGATATTAAAGAAGAAACCGGATAAAAATACTTTATCATCATAAACTTGTTGTAAATTTGCACGGATTCCACCAAAAATTGTATCAAGGGCTGCAAGCACAGCAATGGATAAATAATTTTCATAGACTGTAGGAATTTGAATATCCGCTAATAACCCTAATCCTAGACCTAAAATTAATCCTAATAATGGTAACCACATACTTTCTTTATTCCCCTTTATTGTCTTCAACTATATATTGACTTGATAATTTCCCGTCATAGGGAGCAATAGTAATGTCTGATTGTGCTTTATTAATCGTTAAATTTAAATTATCCAAGTAAAAATCATCTTTGAATGTTGAAGCAAATAAATAACCATAAAGTTTTTCGGCTTTCTCATAAGAATCGGTGATTACCTTCATTTCAACTTCAGTATCAATAGGAACACTATTCACCGTCGTGTCTCCATTAATTTCGCGGATTGCTGAAGTATGGGTAAGTCGTTGTCCATCGATTTCCACGTAAAGACCATTATAATGATAAATTTCGTTTACTAAGCGAATTAAAAGGTCCGGTGATATATTTTCAATGGAATAACCGGAATTTATAAGCTCAATCGCCGGTGATATATTTAAAATTACACCCGGTCCAGTGACAGATGTAAGTCCAACCTGTTCATTTAGATCTTCCACTGTATTTTCTAAAAGATCGGCTTGTTGTTCTTTTTCATTATTTTCATATTCCTCAATCAAATCGTTGTAGCTTTCGATTTCGGATAACAATTCCGAATGACGTTTTTTTTCTTCAGATAATTCTTGTCTTATTGCCCAAATGTCTCGTGTATCTCTCGTTGTTGGATTTTGTACTGTATTGTATTGAACAGCAATCATCAAACCTACAATAAATGATACAATCGTTATTCGGGTAACTATTTTTTTATTCAATCGTTTCCCCTCCTAAACAATTCTCTTATTTTTAGGCTTGTCCCCGAATAATACTATATTTCATTATTAATGGAAGACATTTGGATCCGATCGCTTTGTTCCATTGTTACGACAATATTATCCATCAATAATTGATCGAAAACACCACCAACAATTTTTAAAGAAGCCATTAAAGTTTCAGCATTTCCAATTGCTTCTATAACAAATGGTGCTGGAAATTGGTGACCGTCAATTGTTATGACTGGTCCATTACATTTAATATAGGAATTGGACTTTAATCTTTGGCCATTAATGGAAATAGCCTCCGCGCCAGAAATTTTCAATTCATTAATCACTGATAAAACATGACTTTCATGAACAATATAGTCATTTGGATTAGTAGAATTTGGATCGTATACGTTATCTTTTAACGTTACTTTAATGCCTTCCCCTTTAACTGGTATCAAGCCCAGTTGCAATCGAAGTTTTTCAGCATCTTCTATTAAATCCTCATATTGGTCTTCATTTTTAGCAATGCTTTTTTCATAGTCTCTAATTTGATTTTGCAAATCGTTTAATTCTTCAGCCAGCTCTTTATTTCTTTCCTGTTGTTCAATCAGGTCTTCCCGGTAGGATTCTTCTTGATCTACATATGAATTGTTCATTTTTGCTTTATCTTTTGTCAAATTATAGGAATAGCCAATAATAAATCCTGTTGCGATACATACAATGAGTACGATGAACTGCTTTTTTGTAAATTTATTATTGTGAAGTGGTTTCTTCATCCGCCATCACTTCCTGTTCTTCGATATCTTGTCCTTCTGTCCCATCGATATCAAAGTCAAATTGAGCATATTCATCTTGATAGGATTTGTAATATGAACCAACTTCAATATCTATTATGCCCTTTTCAAATTGGCCAGCCCCTTCAATTTGTGCAACAATCGAAGGATAATAATTTAATTTTTTCGCTAGAGATGTAATTTCAGCTCTAACTTCGTAACCATCATTCATATAGAGGGTAATAGCATAAGGATCAGCACTCGAAGGCGTTGAATTGATTTGAGAAATTAACGAAAGAACTGTGGGGTCTAACTTTGAAAGCTCAACTAACAATTTTTTTCGTAACTTTTCATCTTCAAAATTTAAAAATAATGGAGCATCAATTGGACCTGAAAAACTTGATTCTTTGAAAATTTCTCCATTTTCCAACATCGGGTACAGATCATTATCTATTGAAATATAGGCGACCTTCTCATATTCTTCAACTTCAATTTCAACAGAGGAAAGCCATTTTCTTTTTACATTCACATCTTTTACCCAGTATTCTTCAAGAATCTTCTCCTCAACATCACTTGTTTTAAAGCCCCACAACGAGTCTCCAGCTTTTAAATCCGATTGTTTTAAATACACATCTTCCTCTACTAATTCGGACCCGGTAATATTAATATTCTTAATATCACTATAGGAAGATTGAAAGTAAAGGAGTAAAAATAATGTTAAAAAGAACAATAAAAGTAGTGTGATAAATTTTTTATTTGTTCTCTTTCTACGTTTTTCTCGTAATGTTGGGATGCGTTCTTCTATGTCAATGACTTTATCCATAATTTTTACTCCCCCTCTCCTTTTCCCATTTATATCCATCGCCTCATTATAAGTCAATCTGTTTAAAAGACTTATTCTTTATAAACTTCTGATTGATTTGAGAAACAAACGACAATGGCTACAACAAACCAGATAATCATGAGTGACGTCCCACCATAACTAATAAACGGTAATGTCACCCCTGTTACAGGGATAAGACCAATGACAACGCCGATATTTAATGCAGCTTGAAACCCAACCATCCCTACTAAAGCTGAAATAGCATAAAAGTCGGAACTTCTTACAGTTTGAATGGCCAGTCCACAACCGGAATAAATGAAAATTCCAAATAACACTAAAACGAAACAACCGCCTAGAAACCCAATTTCCTCCAATATGATGGAGAAAATAAAATCATTTTGTGGCTCTGGTAAATATAAAAATTTTTGACGGCTTTCTTGAAACCCATGTCCAAGTATTCCTGCTGGTCCGATTGCGAGCAAAGATTGAACAGCTTGGAAGCCACTTCTTAAAGGATCTTCCCAAGGATTTATAAAGGCTTCGATTCTTTTTAATCGATAGGGGGCAGAGGCTATTAAACCAATTAACCCAACAACTCCTAGTACAATAAATCCAACGTATAATTTAATAGGGTATCTGGCGATAAACAATAAAATAAATGCAGATACAACTAAAATAAATACGGAACCAAAATCAGGCTGTAACATGATTAATGCACAAGGAAGAATAATGATTAAAAAGTGCTTTATTTGAACAACTCTCTCACTGTTTTTTACTTTACTCAATAAAAAACTTAAATACATTAATGTTGTAATTTTAACTAACTCAGCAGGTTGAATAGTTAAAGGACCAAGCCCTATCCAGCTACGTGAACCGTTTCGAACAATACCAATCCCAGGGATTAAAACAAGTACTAATAAAATTAAAGATAGTACATATAGAGTAATCCATGTTTTTTCACGAGTAAAAACCGGCATATTTGCTACAAATATAAAGACGATAATCGCAAGCAAAAGATACATACTTTGTTTAATATAAAACGGCAATTCGCCTTCATAATGAATAGAACTCCAATATGTACCGGCAGAAAAAATAAACACAATTCCTATTAATGACAACAAGAAAGCAGAAATAATGAAGAGCCTCTTATAAGTAAATTTCAGTTAAGGCATCCTTTCCTCTTATGAACTAAGAAATCAAAAAAACAAAAGAGGTGTGCTTAGAAAATCTTAATTCCTAAGCACTAATGTTATTACAATTTGGAGGGATTAAAACTAAAGTTTCATGACAGCTTCAATGAACAAGTCGCCTCTAACTTCAAAACTTTTATATTGATCCCAACTAGCGCAAGCAGGTGAAAGTAGAATGACATCACCACTTTCTGATATGGAGGCAGCTTTTGGAACTGCATCCTCCACATTTTCCGCTAGTATTGTCTCGCTTATTCCACAAGATTGAGCAAATTCTATAAAGCGTTTACCAGTTTCTCCAAATGCAACTACACCTTTTACATGATTCATGGCTAGACGTAATTCTTCAAAAGAGTGTCCTCGTTCTAATCCACCAGCTATTAAAACAGTTGGTTGATCGAATGCTTCTAACGCCACTTTCGTTGCTAAACAATTCGTTGCCTTTGAATCGTTGTATATTTTACGGCCATTCCATTCCCGTACAAATTGAGTACGGTGTCGAACACCAGTAAAGGTTTTTAATACTTCTTCAATAGCCTGTTTATCACATCCATATAAAATGCATGTAGCGACGGCAGCTAAAATGTTTTCTAAATTATGTTTTCCTGGAAGAGCAATGGATGCTCGATCCAAGTAAAATTCACCTTGCCAATAAATCGCCGTTTCATCTGCACTAATTCCCTCTTCTGAACGTCCATTCGTACTAAAAGGAACTTTTTTAGCTCTCGATTTCATAGCAAGCTGATTAACAATTTCTTGATCGGCATTATAAATAAACCAATCTTCCTCATCTTGATTGTTTGTAATGGCATATTTCGCTTCAACATATTGTTCAAAAGTACCATGATAATCTAAATGGGCATCATATAAATTCATTAAAATAGCGATGTCCGGTTTAAATTCAATTGTCCCCATTAATTGGAAAGAAGATAGTTCCGTAACGATAACATTTTCTTTCGTTGCTTCTGCTGCAACGCCACAAGCAACGGTGCCGATATTCCCCGCAATTAAGGGATTTCTTGAACCACGATTTAACATTTCAAATATTAACGTTGTCGTCGTTGTTTTTCCGTTTGTGCCTGTTATCCCAATGATTGGTGCTTCACTTACTAAATAAGCAAGTTCTACTTCCGTAATAACCGGAATTCCACGATGGATAGCATCCGATACAATCGGATTTGAATAAGGAATACCTGGATTTTTTACAAGCAACTCAAAACCTTCATCTAATAAATCTTCAGGGTGACGACCACAAATGACGGTAATTCCCTTTTTTAATAACCCTTGGGCTTGGGGATTTTCATCAAAGGATTTGGAATCATTTACTGTTACAAAAGCTCCTAACTGATGTAGTAACTCTGCAGCAGCTACGCCACTTTTTGCTAATCCTAAAACTAATACTTTTTTATGCTGTAATTTTGAATATGGAATCATAGTAATGCCTCCGATACAACTGCAATTAATGCTACAACTAAAGCTGTCGTCCAAAATACGCCGACTACTTTACGTTCTGACCATCCTGACAATTCAAAATGGTGGTGAATTGGACTCATTTTGAAAATACGTTTGCCACGTAACTTGAAACTTGCAACTTGTAAAATGACAGATAACGTTTCAATGACAAAAACTAATCCAACTAAAAGAAGTAGCAATTCTTCTTTTACAAGTATCGAAACGAGGGCAAGGGCTCCACCTAATGCTAAGGAGCCCGTATCCCCCATAAATACTTTTGCTGGGTTTGCATTAAAAAGTAAGAACCCTAGCAATGCGCCGGTAACTGCAAAAGTAAATAGCGCTACATCAGCTTGTTCATTATAAAGGGCAATAACTCCATATGCCGCAAAGGCGATGGATGCTGTGCCTGCCACTAATCCGTCTAATCCGTCTGTTAAGTTGACTGCATTTGAAAAGCCTACTAACCAGAATATTAAGAAGGCTACATATAAAATTCCTAAATCAATTGACCAGTCTGTAAACGGTATACCGACGGAAGTATCAAATGAACCTAAACGTAATAATAGGAATGCAGCAATTGAAATAATAATTTGACCGATTAATTTTTGTAAAGATGTTAAACCTAAGTTTCGTTTAAAGATAACTTTAATGCCATCATCTAAAAATCCGATTAAACCAAAACCAGCTAATACAAGTATCATTACGATTGATTGTGTTGTAAATAGATTAAATATATTTCCAACAATTACCGTCGTAGCAATAATCGATATTAAAAAGATTATCCCACCCATAGTTGGGGTACCGGCCTTTTTCATATGAGACTGGGGACCTTCTTCTCGAATACTCTGTCCAAATTTTAATCGTCTAAGTATTGGGATTAATATTGGAGCTAGAACCATAGAAGCGATAAATGAAATTGCTAGAATGGTTATTGTTGTTGTAATTGTCATGATAAATCTCCTTTAATTCTGTTCATTCTTAAATGATTCATCCTAATAATAGATGTTTTCTTTCCATTTTTAAAGATTAGTTTTCTTCTAAATAAAGATGGATTGTACCATCTTGTTGAATAATATTCTCTGCTTCTGGTAATTGGGAAGTAACTTTCTTTCCATCTCCGTGTATTTCAATATTGAATGGATATTGTAATTCCATGATTTCATCTAATGTGTAACCGACTAAATTAGGAACTCGCTCCGTAATTGGATCTCCCCAACGATATTGTTTTTCAAGTTGTCCTTCTCGATCTACTTCTAATCCGATTTCAGGTGCAATGTCCTCAATGATTTGACCAACGATAGGAGCTGCAATTGTACTACCAAATACAACTGAACTTTTTGGATTATCAATCGCAACATACACAACAACTTCCGGATTATCCGCAGGGGCAAATCCTATAAATGATACGATATATTCACCGTCTTTATAACGTCCATCCTCAACTTTTTGGGCAGTCCCCGTTTTGCCACCAATACGTAGACCATCCCGGTAAGCTTGACGACCTGAACCATTAGCAACGACAGACTCAAGGGCTTCCCGGACTTTTTTTGACGTTTCTTCACTTATAACGTTTCTTTTTAATTCAGGCTTACTTTCAAGTATTGTGTTACCAGACTCCGAATCATACACTCGTGATACAACATAAGGTGTAAAAAGTTTCCCACCGTTTACAGCTGCTGCAACGGCTTGTACTTGCTGGATTGGTGTGACGGCAATCCCTTGACCGAAGGAGGTCGTGGCATGCTCCACTGGTCCGAAAGATTCTTCTGAGAATAAAATTCCAGATGCCTCACCAGCAATGTTCGATCCAGTAGGTTCCCCAAAGCCAAAATCTTTAATATATTGAAGTAATTTTGTCGCCCCTACCCGTTGTCCCATTTCAATAAATCCAGGGTTACAAGAATTTTCGACGACTTCTAAAAATGTTTCACTACCATGTCCTTCCCTTTTCCAACAACGAAGTCTTGAATCTTCCACGATTGTATAACCTTTGTCATAAAACATATCATTTTCTAAATCAACTACATCTTCTTCCAAGGCAGCACTTAACGTAATGATTTTAAAAGTCGAACCTGGTTCATAGGTCATCCAAACAGGTAAGTTGCGATTGTATATCGATTGATCTGTTTCTTCAAAATTTGAAGGATCGTATGTAGGATAAGATGAAAGTGCTAGTATTTCTCCAGTATTGACATCCATCGCAATTGCTAGTGCTTGATCTGCATTGTATTTTTCCATCGCCTGGGATAATTCCCGCTCAACAACTTCTTGAACTTCCAAATCAATCGTCAGCTCAACGGTAGCACCTTGCTCGCCTTCCCGCCACTCATCATCAACGTGGGGTAAGGAATTCCCCTGTGCATCTGTAAAAAGACGAATTGCCGCATCTTTTGATGTGAGTAGTTTATCGTATTGATATTCAATACCAGCTAGCCCCTGTGTATCATACCCTGTAAAACCTAAAAATCTAGATAGTAAACTCCCATATGGATAATGTCGTACATAATCGACACCACTATATAAGCCATCAATTTTAAGGCCTTGAATTTGTACAGCTTGTTCATACGTAATGTTTTTTGCTTCAGGGGCTAGTTTCACCAAGTAATCTCTAGTGTTCATTTTTTCGTATAATTTTTTCGGATCTAACTTTAAAACGGAAGCAATTTGATTTGCTGCTTCTTCGATATTATCATTTTGAGCTGGCATAAAATAAAGGGTTGGAGCCAGTTTATTCGTAACGATAACTTTTCCATTACGATCTACAATTTCCCCTCTTTCAGATGCAAAGGGAATTTCCCGGTCCCAGTTTTCTTTCGCCAATTCTGTTAGTTTGTCATGCTGGATGACTTGGACATAAAACAATCGAACGACAACTGCTAAACCAAAAAGTACAAAACCAAATATGATTAACTTTAACCTTTTTTTTGAAATGGTAGAAATCCACTTCATTCGACATTCACACCTCGTTTTTAACAAAGTATGAAATAAAAACAACTTCTATTCGAAAAGGTTTTGTTAATCTTGCGGTAAGTCTTCACCTTCCTCCGTTTTTTCCTCTTTCGCTGAGTATACTTCTTCTGGTGTCTTCAACTGAATAACAATTGGTGAATCATCAGCTATTACAGTATTTGGAGAAACACTTTGACTTGTTACAAACCCTTCTCCTGCAACTTCTATTCGTAAACCGGACATTTGTTTATAGACTAATACATTTCGTAAAGACCAATTATCAAAGGACGGAAGGGTAATGGCTCCATCAGTCTTTAAAAATATTAAACTACCTTTTGGAATAGATAAACCTTCTTTAGGATATTGGTCGGTTATTTTTCCACCTTCACCAATAATAATCGGTGTTAACCCTTCATTCGTTAATGCTGTCTGAACTTTTTCCGCATCATTACCAACATAATTTCCCATTGATTCTGTTTGTACTTCTACTGCATCTTCAGGATTAATATTTAAATATTTTAAACTATTTTCCATAACCGAAGTGAATACTTTTGCTACTGGTTCAGAACCAGCCTCGGTTAATTTTAATTTAGGTCGTTTCACGGCTACATAGACAATGAGTTGCGGGTCATCGGCAGGTGCCATTCCTAAGAAGGAATATAAATAATTGTTTTTTCCTGTTAAATATCCAGAGCCATCGGTATCAGCAATCCATGCAGTCCCAGTTTTACCTGCTACCTCATAGCCTTCAATGGCAAATCGTTTTGCCGTCCCTGCTTCAGCTGTAACCGTAGAAGCTAGTACTTCACGAACTTGTTTTGCCGTCTCTTTCGAAATAGGTTCACCTTTTACTTTTGACTTTTCTTCTTGAATCACTTTACCTGTATTGGAATCTACTATTTTATCAATCACATATGGTTGCATCATTTTGCCGTCATTTGCAATGGCCGTCATTGCCTGGACAAGCTGTATAGGAGTTGCTGTTGAACCTTGACCATAGGATGTTGTCACATAGTTTACTGGATAATTCGTTAGTAGTGTACCTGATGCCTCATTTGGTAACCCAATATCAGTCTTTTTACCAAAACCGAATTTTTTAAAATAATCAATTAGCGTTTCGTTTCCGATATCTTCTAATAAGTTAGCCATAGCTGTATTAGATGAACGTTGAAATCCTTCTAAATAGCTAATTTTCCCCCAACCTACTTGGTTATGGTCACGAATCGTTCTATCTAAAATGGTATAACTACCAGACTGGTATTGTGCATTTGGTTTCCATTTTCCAGTCTCTATGGCAGTCGCTAGTGTGAAAGTTTTCATCGTTGAACCAGGTTCTATAGCAGACTCAATTACTTCATTTGTCCAAGAATCTAACCCCCCTCTTGTATCCGGGTCAAAGGTCGGCCGTTGGGACATTGCTAATATTTCACCCGTTTTCGGATCTGCGACTATAGCTACCATCGACTCAGGGTTGTAGTCTTTATACACGTCTGTCATCGCTTCTTCTAAAAAATTTTGAATCGTTTTATCTAAAGTAAGATAGATATCATCTCCGTCTTTCGCCGGTTGAACCATCTTTTCAGAGTTTGGAAGTAAGTATCCAAATAGATCACTTTCATAATGAACGGAGCCGTTTTCCCCTTGTAACTCCTTATCATAAATATATTCTAAGCCCATTTTACCTACTGTTTTAAAGGAACCATCCTTTTGTTCTTCTTTTAAGGCAAAACCAATTAAATGGGAAGCAAAAGGACCATTTGGATAATATCGATTAGTATCGCTGGCAAAAACAATGCCTGGTAAATCTTCTTTTTTAATCGCATTCATTACTTCATGGCTAATACTACGACCAGCTGAACCAAACTCTACTTGCCATCTTTCTTTTGAAACTCCTTCTTTCAAAATTACATAGATATCCGATTCTTCCATAGCTATATGTTCAGATAATACTTTAGCTGTCTTTTCAAGATCTACTACATGTTGTGGGTCGTCTTTTTTCGTAGTTGCTTTCGGACTGACAACTGCAATTAACCTGTAACTTAATGTATCTTCTGCTATGACACTGCCATTACGATCTAATATTTTTCCCCGATCTGCCGTTAGAACCGCTTCCTTTTCATATAATGCTGCAGCCCTTGCTTCTAATTGATGTCCATTCACTTCTCCCGTTGCTTGGATAGTAAAAATTCGTATAAATAATGAAAAAAAGAGCCCTCCATAAATAATAAACATTAGAAAGGCTCCCCATTGGAATCGAAATCTCTTTTTTTTCATTCTCCCGGCACTACCTTTACATTGTTCTCATTAAGAGTCAAACCGAGTGCTTTTGCTTTTTCCCAAATTCGTTCATACGTAGATAACTCACTAACTTGAACTTTCAAGTCAACATTTTGTTTTTCAATTTCAGAAATTTGAGATTCAATCTCCTGTATTTCCATCGACGTTTGCTGGATTGAACTTTGCTTATGTAATATCGAAACAGCCAATACAGCAACGATGGCAACAAATGCAATATATAAAAACTTTTCTTTAGCCGTAATTCTTGATTTTTTTCTTTTACTTTGTTGTTTTTGGGGCTGTTGATGTTCAGGAACTACTGGCTGTTGAATATACGAATCTTGCCTAACACGTACTGCCATTTACCCACGTCCTTTTTCATTTATTTTTTCAGCGATTCGAAGCTTGGCCGAGCGTGAACGATTATTTGCCTCAAGTTCCTCCTCTGAAGGGACAATCGGCTTTCTAGTCACCAGTTTTAATGTTGGTTTAAACTCTTCTGGAATAACAGGTAAACCAGGTGGTAAATCAGGAAGTGATGAAGCCTCTTTAAAAATCGATTTTGTTAAACGGTCTTCTAAAGAATGGAAAGTGATGACACTTATTCTTCCACCAACTTTCAACAATTCGATTGCATCTACAAGTGAATCTTCAGCTGCACCTAGCTCATCATTTACAGCTATACGTATAGCTTGAAAAACTCGTTTAGCTGGATGTCCACCCTTTCTTCGGGCTGGGGCTGGAATTCCTTCTTTAATTAGTTCAACAAGCTGACCCGTTGTTTCAATTGGAGCAACTTTTCTAGCTTCTTCAATTTTGCGAGCAATTTGTTTCGAAAACTTTTCTTCCCCGTAACGGAAAAAAATACGAACTAAATCTTCATAAGACCACTTATTTACTACATGAAAGGCAGTAAGTTCCGCCGTTTGATCCATACGCATATCTAAAGGTGCATCATGATGATAACTAAACCCGCGTTCAGGTGTATCTAACTGGGGTGAAGAAACACCTAGGTCATATAAAATACCATCAATTTTTTCAATATTAATTTTTTTCAATTCCTCTTTGACATAGCGGAAGTTTGAATGAACAAAGATAATACGATCCAAATAATTTGCTAATCGAATTTTCGCATTTTCAATCGCTATCATATCTTGGTCAAAACAAATAAGTCTTCCTTCTGATGATAATTGCTGTACTAAGTATTCGCTATGTCCAGCGCCTCCTAAAGTACAATCCACATAGTAACCATGTGGATTGATGTTCAATCCATCAACAGTTTCTTTTAATAATACGGTTGTATGATCGAACATAAACCATTACTCCTTTTTGGCTCATACCTTAACTAGAAGTCAAAGCCAATTAAATTTTCTGCAATTTCATTAAAAGAATCCTCTGCTTCGTTGAAATAAGATTCCCAAGAATCCTTTGCCCAAATCTCAATTTTACTTGATACACCTAGTACAACACATTCTTTTTCAAGTTTTGCGTAAGTAGCGAGTGTGGATGGGATATTAATTCTTCCTTGTTTATCAATTTCAACTTCTGTTGCACCTGAAAAGAAGAAACGTGCAAAGGCACGAGCATCTTTTTTTGTCATAGGCAATTCTTTTAATTTTTCTTCGAGTTTTCGCCATTCATCCATAGGATATCCAAATAGACAGTTATCAAGTCCGCGAGTAATAACAAAAGTATTCCCTAATTCTTCACGGAATTTGGAAGGTATAATTAGTCGTCCTTTTGCATCAACGGAATGTTGATATTCTCCCATGAACATGCTACTCACCCCACTTTAGTAAATAATGTACCACATTCCCCCACTTTCCTCCACATTTTTAAAGAGATTGTTAAGAACTTTTTATAATTTATGTATATAGTACTTTTCTACATTTTCCGTTTTATGAAATTCGACTCAACAATCTAAGACATTTCAACATTCATAGACAACTTTTTACTTATCAAATCCATTCCACCTCTGCAAATTAGGTCCATTTTTAGGTATTTAGACATAAAAAAACTGTTCCAAAAGTTAAAATGCTAACTTTTGGAACAGTATCATAAAAAAAGGATCGTATATTACAGATGAATGACATAATGATTACGTGAAATCGACAAAGGTAAAGCACATAAATCCTGTATAAAATTCGGTCCATAACTGTTCAAATATTGATAAGGGTTATAAACTCTTTCTTGGAAATTATCATTCGGATAGATTTCTGCGTTGATTAAATCAAACTGACGAATGATCTTTTCGTGTTTATTGAACACTTGCTGCTCAATTTTTTTACTTAAATAGTCCAGTTGTACTTTATGATATTTTAAATTTTTCTCTACAATCGAATGTAAATTTAAATCCTGGGTATTCAAATGGCTATTTAATTTTTCATATTGTTCTTTTAATAATTGGTGGACATGTTCAATTTGCTTTTTTGCTTCCAAATCTTGAACACTTTCGATATATTGCGCCTTCAAACTTTGCGCTTTTCCTAATAGAACTTCTGGGACAGATAATTCATACGCTGATAGTAGTTGATCTACTTTTCGATCCACTAAAGTAATATTTAACCTCGGTGCCAATATAGGCATTTGTAAATCCATTGCATAAAATGCATCTTTCAAAGTTCCCCAATATGCTAATTCTCCAGGGCCCCCAACGAAAGCTAATACAGGAATGGTCATTTCTTGCATTAAAGGTCTTGTCACAACGTTATTACTTAACTGTTCCGGTTTTGTTTTCGCAACATTTAAGAGTTGTTCTTCAGAAAGTTTTATAAGTCCAGTTGAATCTTGGTAATAATGGTCCTTTCTTTCTAATAAATAGCGCTCACCTTCTTGCACATAAAAAAGGTTGGCATTCGTTACCGTTGCATTAATTGGAGTACCAAAACCTTCATTATGTAATAACCGTTCCTTGTCCACTACTGCCTTTGCAATTTTCTCGTTTTGCTCAATGATTTTCACAAAATAAGACGATTCATATTGGCGGAATGGTGTGTATGCGGCATCAACCATTAAAAGGCCTTCGGTTTTAAAAAATTCATTCATCAGTCGCGCAAAGAAATCAGTGAATGTTTCACTTTTTTCGAGTTGTTGAAGACATGATTTATATAGATCATGTGTATATGCCGTTTCACCGAAATCTTGGAAAATTTTATTCAACAATTGACGCATTTCATCTTGGCGAATCGGAGTTGTTGAGGCCATCGTCTTTTTATTTGATCGTTCATGATAAACCCTTTTCTTCGGAGCCCCATTGACGATTGTATAAGTATGATTAATTTCATCTAAATCGTGATCCTCGCCAGCAATCCAAAAAATCGGCACAACTCTTTCGTTTAATTTTTCACTTTGCTCTTTCGCTAACAAAATAACGGAAATTGCTTTATGAATAGAGTATAAGGGACCTGTTAATATTCCAGCTTGTTGTCCACCTACTATAGCAACTGAACCATTTTCAAGGGCACTTAAATTTTCTTCAATTTTATTGGAAATACCTAGAGGTTCCATATAAGAGCGAATAATTTTACTTAACTCTTTTGTTTCGTAATGTTTTGATTTTAAATAATTGAATCGAGTAATAAATGATTCATCATTATACTCATACTCATAAAATGGTTTTAATTTTTCACTTCCAGACCAATAATCATCTAATAATTGATTATTAACTGGTAGTTCAATCTGTTCCAGCCTCATAAAAAATATCTCCTCTACTCATTGAACAGTTATCTAAAAGATGTTCTAATTTCTATCTAATCTGTTATATTTATAATTCACTTTCTATATTGTAAACCTTCCATCAAGTTCTTCAAAAGAAAATGCTTATTTTAAATCATGACATAGTTTATTATACTTTGAATTAATCCTACAATCCAAATAACGAAATAGGAAAGGGTTAATAAAATGAAGAATAATCGCCATATTTTTTTAAACAACGATAAAATTTTTATTTCCTTTTTCGTACGCCAATCTATGTATGTAAAAATTATGGCAATAAAAATAGCCACTATAAAGACGATTCCACTATAATTTCCTCCCCATAAACTAGAAATCGAAAGGGGAACTGAGAAAAACAATACGAAGGTCGTAACATCCGATGCCCTTCCTATCGATTGAATATTACTCTTTTTACGTTTTCGCCAAATAACATATGTAAAGAAAAACAAAATGATAGGGAAAAATATAATTGTACTTACGATGTATTGAATCATTGTTTTCACATTTTCTCACCGCTCTCTTCTATCGCTACTATTAAATGATATAGTGTAGTTAATATCGGTAAAGTTTTCCCTCTTTTTGCTGCTCTTTTTAAAACCGCTCCAACAATTGTATCAATTTCCGTCGGTCTTTTATGTAAAATGTCCGCTAACATGGATGAAGTGTTTATAGCTGTTTTCCTACATAACTTTTCCACTTCTTCAAAAGGAAATATGGCTTTTTTCTCCGGAAAAGCAATCATAAGCTCATTATATAATTTCTCCAATAATTTATAGGTATGTGGATTTTCTATTAACATACCATTTTTCACTCGCAAAATTGCGGTTAACGGATTGATAAAACAATTCAATAAAGCTTTTTCGAATAGCATGTCTTCTACATTTTCTACAAAAGTAACTTGAAATAATTCATTCGTTTTTTGTGAAAATAAATGAAACGGTGTTGCCGTGCCCCTTTCCATAGCAATTTTTAAAACACCTTGTCCTCGATGTACGATCGTATAATCATTTTCCCTTTCAGCACCGAACTGACAAGAACCAAAGGCGATTGTTTTCTGTGGTAGTTGAACTGCTTCTTCTAAGTGGGCTAAACCATTTTGTAAAAAGAGGAGTGGGATATCTTCATGGATGGTACGAAGTATAGGATAAATTTGATTTAATTCCCCATATTTCACTGCAATTATAACAATCGATTGTTTTGAAATACCTTCTAAATCCATTGCTACTTGGACTTTTGTTTTGGTCATTGTACCATCTAAATTTTTCCGTACTAAGCCATGCCGTAAAAGTTGTTCTGCTTGGTTTTCTCTACGAACGATTAACTTTACAGTGTCATTGCATTCTGATAAAAAGCTGGCAACTAACATACCGACCGAACCAGCTCCAATCACAATAATATCCAAATCGTCACCTCCTATTACGAACGAAAAGTAAAGGTCTACCCGATGAGGCAGACCTTGTATTTTTTACTATTATACCGGATTTTTTCGATACGGTAATGTAATTTGTTTGTTATTCCTTTTTAAATGCATAGATAAATCAGTAGACAAACTATTCCGATGAAACTTTTTGTCTACTATTAATAAAGTAAATAAATCCATGAATGCATGAACCTGTTGCAATCTCTTTTGCCAAAAAGAACAAAAGAAAATACATAGGCTATGGGATTTCCCTCTTAATGTTCTCAAATAAAAGATTGGAATAAAAATCCGGTATTGCCTATCTATTCAACATTTTATTTAATTCAAAAATAAATTTTCAAACATTTATTTTTGATGTTCGATGAAGCTTGCCCCTTGTTGTAGCCATTTTAAAATTCTTTCATGTTCAGTTTGTAATTCCCGATATTTTATTTCTAGTTCATTATATGCTTCTGTTAATTCATCAAAACTACTAAGTGCTAGTTTTAAATGGCTGCGCATTAATTGCTTCGGACGCTTTCTCACACTATTTAACATTTGGCCATATTGTTGACGTAATGTTTTATTCCATCGAAAACCGCACGCTTGTTTTGTACGATTTAATACACTCGCCGCTTCAGCAAATGCTTCAAGTTGTGTTTTACCATTTTGAACAGCTTGAATAACGATTTCAGCTAATTTTTCATCGTCATCTGCTGTCCACTGATCTTTACGTCTTTTTCCATCCATTTCTATCACCTCTCATTTTTTACTACTATATGCAGGTCAATAGATTAAATAGAATAACAATCATAGAAAAATAGGTTGAGACCTATTAATTTCTTTCTACTCCCTTTCTATATAAAAACAAAAAATAAAAACGCCTCTCTACACGAGGGCGCATTCACTATTTTGATTTATTTAAAAAGCGTTGAACAGCTTCATTATGAGCGTCACTTTCCCATAGTTTTGCACATAATCGAATCTCTTCCATCACGCGTTCATACATATTTTTTTCTTTCCAATTTCGAAGTTGTATCTCTTTATACGCTTGGTGGACGGATGGATGTATTTCCCTCATATCAACAATGAAATTTTCAAGGGCTTTTTCCTTTGAACCTTCAAATACGACTGACGCCCAACCCATTTCATATAAACGTTGTGCGTTATAACTTTTAGCGTCTATTAGCATTTTTAAAGCGTGGTCATGTCGTAAACCTCTTTCAAATAGATAAGTTCCTCCACCCCAACCACTTGTGATCGATAGAGTTCCTTGAATAAATCCACATTTAACATGACTAGCAACGAGACGAAAATCACAAGCCGTTGCAATTTCACACCCTCCACCAACCGCCGCTCCGTTAACAAGGGCAATCGTTGGCACACGTAAAGTAGCTAAGTCATATAAAATATGTCCCATTTTACTAAGCATACTAAAGGCTTCTTCTTCAGTATGAAGACTATGAAATTCAGACAAATCTCCACCAGAGCAAAAGGCTTTTTCACCGCTACCCGTTACGACTAAAAAACGAACATCTTGTTGATGTTTGATATATGAAATCGTTTCTTTTAATCCTTCCATCACTTCATCATTGACCGCATTTCTTTTTTCTTGTCGATCAATCGTAAAGGTTACAATCCCATCATTGTTCTCCATTTTGTAAGCCACAACTAAACATCCCCTTTAAAATGAACCTATTCCATTAAAATAGTAAAGGAGCTGTCTATAATTTACAAGGGAGTTTCTAATATAGGAATTCCTTTTGTTTTATACTTTCATTTATTTAAACAAATAAAAAAGGCTATTAGAGAGCCATGGTCTCTCTAATAGCCTTATCATTAGTAAATACTGAATTATTTACTAACTACTTCTTTACCTTTGTAGTGTCCACAAGCTTTACAAACGTGGTGAGCTAATGTTGCTTCGCCACAGTTTGGGCATGCTACCATACCAGGTACAGATAATTTGAAATGCGTACGACGCTTTCTTTTTGCAGTTTTAGAAGTTCTTCTAAATGGTACAGCCATTATTGGCACCTCCTTACAGATTATCTATTCATCTGTTTGATCAAAATACTTAGCTAAATCAGCAAGTCTTGGATCCACTTTTGGTTCGTCATTTTCCTTTTGACGAGCAACATCTTCATCAGTTGAATAGCTCCAGCCTTTACCGCCTTGTACTTTTCCTTCCGTATCCTCTTTAAATACTTGCATCGGTACTTCAAGAAGTACAAGTTCTTCTAGTACTGGTTTTAAGTCGATTACTTCACCATCAATATAATGTATATCTTCATCGTCATGACCACGATGTTCAGGATCTATCCAGCTGAAAACCTCAACTGCATCGACTTCAATTGGATATTCAACATCTTCCCAAGTTCTAGATTCAGGAAGTGTTAATGTCGCTGTCATCGTAAATTGACATGTCATTTGCGATGCACCGAAAGTACAGTGTCCTTTTACATGAACGGGTGAAATATGACGAATATCTTTGTTTCGTTTCATTACATCATCCAATTGTACTTCTGCATCTATCGGCATCCCATTTTGGCGATACTTCGATAATTGATGAATTGACCATTTCATTCATTAATCACCTCGAGACAACAATGTTGATTATATAATGTGTATTTTTAGATGTCAAGATATTTTCTTGTCACTAGACAAAATGAGTACTATAATTTTTATAAATTGATAGTAGGAAAAAACGATTTTTAGGAGTGTAGCAAATGAAAGCAGTCGGCGTTGTTGTTGAATATAATCCGTTTCATAACGGACACCTTTATCATGCAAAACAATCAAAAAATCAATCCAATGCCGATGTCGTCATTGCTGTGATGAGTGGACATTTTTTACAACGAGGTGAGCCGTCTCTCGTTGATAAATGGCATCGAACAAAAATGGCATTACAAAATGGTATAGATCTTGTTATCGAACTTCCTTATGTTTTTAGCACTGGACATGCTACCCACTTTGCAGAAGGGGCTATAACGCTTTTAAATGCAATTGGATGTGAAACTTTTACTTTCGGAAGTGAAGAAGGCACTATTGAACCATTTTTCAATACGTATCATTTAATTAAAGCCCATGAAGAGGAATACAACTCGCTAATAAAACAGTTTGTTACAACTGGGATTAGTTATCCCCAAAGTTTATATATGGCATACGAGCAACTGCGACAAAAAGTATCAAAAGCAACAATTGATTTATCTCAGCCAAATAACATTTTAGGCTATCACTACATCGAAGCGGCGAAACGATTGAATTTATCCATTGAACCGTCAACCATTCAACGTATTCAAGCAGGCTATCACGATAGCATCAATGTCAATTCATCCATTGCTAGTGCAACTGGAATTCGAAAAGCCATTTTTGAAGAACAATTATTACAAAGGGTGAAAAAATACGTCCCTTCTGAAACCTATTTACAACTGGAAAATTGGAACAATCAATATCATACATTTATCCATTGGGAATCATTATGGTCATACTTGCGTTACGCTATTTTGAGAAATACCCCAGAACAGTTAACCCAATTCGCCGATGTATCTGAAGGAATTGAACATGCACTAATAAAAGCTGCTAAAAAAAGTGATTCCTTTTTCGACTTTATGAACAATGTGAAATCAAAAAGGTACACTTGGACAAGGCTTCAAAGAATGCTTACTCATATTTATACTGGGATAACGAAGGAACAGCTTCATCAATCTTCTAAACCATCTTATATTCGTTTATTAGGTATGACAACAACTGGACAAGCTTATTTATCGGAAAAGAAAAAACAATTCACCCTTCCATTAATAAGCCGAGTTGCTTCTGTTAAAGACCCAATGCTTGCATTAGACATCCGCGCAACCGATATGTATGCACTAGGAGTGGAATTATCAACGAAAGAAAAGATAGCAAAGGATTATCAAACTCCCCCTATTCGTTTATAAAAAAATATTAAAAAGGGATGACACTAATGTCACCCTTTTTTTGGTTTTAGTTGTTCTAAATATTCTAAAGCATCATCAATCGTTTTAACTGGTACAATTTCCATATCTGTACCGATTGTTTTAGCCGTTTCAACAGCAGCTTCATAATTTGATTTTATATCCGGATTGGCATGACGCATTTCATCGGTTATTTCATCATCAGGAGCAAAAAAGATTTCGATTCCGTCTTCATCTGCTGCTACTACTTTCTTCTCAATACCACCTATACGTCCAACAGTGCCATCTTCATTCATTTCACCGGTACCCGCAATATGATAACCTTTTGTTAAATCTTCATCGAGCAGTTGGTTTAATATTTCCAATGTAAACATTAACCCCGCTGAAGGACCACCAATATTTTCAGTATTTACTTTCACATTCGGTTCAGTTTTAATAAGTTTACTTTCAGAATAAGTAATTCCAATCCCGACCCGATTATTTTCTGCACCAGGAATTGGTTTTAATGAAACAGTCCGATCCAATAATTCATCGTTACGATCGATGACAAGATGTACTTTGTCATTTTCTTTCTTCTTACTTAATATATTTGTAAGTTCCTGTGCCTTTTCAATTAACTGACCATCCACTTCAACAATTTCATCACCTGCATGTAATTCACCATCTGCTGCTCCATCTTTTAAAACATTTAATACCGTTACCCCATGATACTCGATCGTATAAGGTAATTTTGCTCTTTGAAAAGCAATATAAAGGGCATTAAATTGAGAATCCGTCATTAACTTAAGCTGCCGAACACTATATTCTTCATCGTCCTCTTCCTCTTGTCGAACTTCTTCTTCTTTGTAAATTTCTTCAAAGTCTTTGAAATAGGCGATCGCATATGTAAGAGGTGTTGCTGGAGCCATTGCTACCGTCATTAAGCTCATTGTTCCTTCATGATTTTTATCTCCGTCTTCCACCGTAACAAATTCACTTACATCATAGGCACTTCCAGGTTTCATAATATAATAGTCCAGCTTATAGAAGCTGAGAAAAAACACAATGATAAGCGAGATAATTAAATAAACAAGGGATTTATTCAATATGTATGGCACCTCCTGAAGTTACCTTTTATAGACTATTTTATTCAAGTGTCGCATATATTAGTTTAGCATTTGCTTAAATGGAAAACAAAAATTTGAAAAGAGATGATGCTTATTCCACTACTTTATCTATTGATTTGTATATTGTTGATTTGCTTGCTACTACTTTTCCCAGGAATCGCCCATGAAGGTACGGATTTAGGGGTAGAACTTTTTATGGAGGCACTCTTTCCATATCTATTGCCATATTTAATATTAACCCAATGGTTTATACGATTAACACCAACAAAAAGTAAATCTTCTTCCAGATTCAAATTATATTTTAAAACTTATGGTATTAGTGCCCTTGGTGGTTTTCCAACTGGTGCTGCGACTATTACTTATTTGAAAAAAAGCAATCAAATTTCCCTTCGTGAAGCAAACATCCTTTTAAGTATTTGTCATAGTCCAAGCCCATTATTCGTTTTAGGCTTTGTTGGGAACGATTTATTAAATAATACTGCATTTAGCTGGAAATTTTTAATTTTATATCATGCCGTTTCGATCATTATTTTAACCGGAGCTTACTATTACTGTCGTCGAGAAAAGGAAAGCGACTTTACTTCTGCTGTTCCACCTAGTAACCAATTGAATCCTTTTACTAGCAGTATTAAAGATAGTATACCGACTGTATTAGTCGTTGGATCTACCATTATTTTTTTCACGACGATTTACACGGTTGTCATGCATTCTGTTAAAAGCTTTTTCCCAGACATACATAATAATCTGATGCTTCTTATAGCAGCAATGCTAGAGATGACAAACGGTTTAAAAATTGGACAAGAACTATTTTCGAATCAACCAACCTTACTTCTAGTAATTTTAGCAACTTTTTTAACTAGTCAAAGTTTAAGCATTCATATGCAAGTTGCTGTTATTGCAAAAACGGAGAAACTGTCGTTAAAACCATACTTTTTCATGAGACTTTGCTATACCCTTCTTATTCCAACCCTTTTCTACCTACTATTTCTATAAAAAAATCGACAAAATCATCTTTGTGATTTTGTCGATTTTATTTATTGTTGACTATATTTTTCGATTAATGCCTTTTCAATGACTTCAGGAACTAGTCCAGAGACAACTCCACCATAGCGGGCTACTTCTTTCACAATACTTGAACTTAAAAATGAATATTGATTTTTTGTCATAATGAAAAAGGTTTCAATCGATTCATCTAAAAACTTATTCATCGAAGTAATTTGCATCTCATACTCAAAATCTGATATAGCCCGTAAACCACGAACAATGGCCTTCGCATTTTTTGCTCGGGCGTAATCGATTAGTAATCCAGATGAACTTTCAATGCGCACATTCGGAATATCCTTTGTTACCTCTCGAATAAGGTCCATTCTTTCATCAATTGAAAAAAGTGGATTTTTTGATGAATTGTTTAAAACGGCTACATAAATAATATCAAATACATCCGCTGCCCGTTTAATAATATCTAAATGTCCATTCGTAATCGGATCAAAACTACCTGGTACAACTGCAATTTTTTCAGACAATGGTTTCTCCTTCTTCCCTTTATCAATTACATATGAGTAGACCGATAAATTGAAATGATCGTACTACCATATGTTTCTTGACGAGTTAATTGATATGGACCATAATTCGATGGCAAACTTACTTCAACTGCATGTTCACATACGATAATGGCATCTTTTGATAATTTATCATTTTCTATTAATGTACTTAATAAATCGTAATATTCTGTTTTACGATAAGGGGGATCTAAAAAGATATAATCAATTTGAAGATCCCTTTTTATTAATCCTTTCACAGCACGGGTTGCGTCGGTTTTGTATGTTTCAGAAACCTCTTCATAACGACATTTTTTTATATTGTCCTGCAACGTTTGAAAGGCCCGTCCATCCTTTTCAACGAAAATTGCTTTACTCGCACCTCTACTTAATGTTTCGATGCCTAAGCCTCCACTACCTGCAAATAAGTCTAAAACGATACCACCATCAAAAAACGGTCCAATAATATTGAAAATAGACTCTTTCACTTTATCGGTTGTTGGTCTTGTCGTCGTACCTGTTACAGCCTTTAAAGGCATTCCTTTTCTTTCACCTGCTACAACTCTCATATGATCACCTTGCCTTTATTGTTAATTGCTGTAGCTATTTATCGTAATGGTTGTATCATTCTTAGTAATTTCCGCATTGAATAATTTTTTTAACCAGTTTTCTTCAATATAATATGTCCCAGCAATGATTGTGATTGGCTCTGACGTTGTATTATACCGTTGTTCATTATAAACATAAAATCCATAGTTTTGTGGAAATCTGTATCGATTCGATTCATTTTCTACGTAGTATCCATTTTTTCCTACTGAAGTTTTAAAGCCGAGCTTTTTCAGAACAGCATCTGCTGGATAGAACAACATACTATCTTTATACACGATATCCCCATCAAGTATTTTTTCAGAGTTCAAATAAATTTCTCTACTATCAAGAAATAGTAAAGGATAAACCCCATCCATTTTCTCATTCATTGTAAAATATTTTGTATGAAGGTCAAAAATAGATGATAATTCTTTATCTAATATTTCTGAAGAAATTTTTTCACCTTTTAACGATTTTAACTTCTCCACCCAACTTGATAATTGATCATCTGACATGTTAGTTGTTAAAGTATTAACCATTTCCTTTGCCTTGTCCCCACCGATTGTAGAATCGGTTAAAAATGAAGTAACCACTTCCCGTAACCATCTTGGGTTTTCATTTAATTGATAGTTTTTAGCCACTTGGAATAGAGGAATATTTTCCAAAATTGATTCCAACGAAAAATCTTCTAGAAATAAAATTCTTTCTCCTTGTCCATCCACATTTTTAGCTTGTACAATGGCAATATGTTCATCTGATAATAACTTCGAAGATTTTAATTGCTTCGTAAGATCTGGTGACAAAGGATTAGAAGAATAAAAAGAGAAATGATCAGATAGTTGTTGTACCGTTAAATCACCAACTTGCCAATAGAGCTCATGAACTCCACCAGCACCACTAAACATTGAATAATTAACAAGGGACAAGGATTGTTCTCCGATTAACGGTAACCCAGTTACCCAACTACCTTTTACATCATTATCAGTTGAAATATGTACTGTTGAATATGTAGCCTCACCATTGGAAAGGTTGACAAATATATCTTTTAAAAACTGTTGAGAAGTTAAATCACCTTCCAAAGGAATTATGTATGATAAAGCTTGACTATGTCCTTCTCCCGATTCAAACTTCGTCTTATCTTCGCTTAAACGATTACAACTATTAGCAGAATCCATAAAACAATCAGGGCTTACAGCTAAATTTGGCCATTGAATGTTAATCGTTCCACTTGGTAAATTGTGAAACTGATGACGAATATCTAAGTTTCCGCTCCGGTAGGTGATATCAATTTCTTGAGTATATGAGAAATTACCATCCCCTGACTCGAGCTTGTCGGAATAAACTTGATACTGAAAAAAAAGCATCACACTTATTGAAGCAATAAGCACTCCAAAAAAACTTATTGCATATTTCATGTGCCTAACCCCCTACATCGTGATACTATTGTTATCGGAAAGGATGTGTGAAAGTTGATTCAACAATTTATTGAATTAGGACAAGGTTATGGAGATATTTATGAACTTTGCGAACTCATTAAAACAAACGAAAACAGATTCCATAATGCTTTTATTTTTATTTCAACTAAAGGCGACAAAAAAGTCGCATCAATTGCTGTAGCATTGAAACCTGTTGGGGATAGCAAATTTATGCCTATTTATATTTGTCGTGAAGGGATTCCATATACACCGGAAAACCCTTCTAAAAGACTTGAAATATTTGAAGAAACATTAAGTGAAATAGGAAAAAAAGCTATTCCAATGGAAATTAAGCATTCTTCATTCTACTCTGAAACCGTTTTGTTCTATCAACATTTAATCGGTATTTTAAGAATGAATCATTTCATCCCACCAAAGCAATAAGAATGATCTTGGTTTCCTCGCAATTATAAACCTACTTTATAATCATATTCTTTTGCTTTATCCGGTTTCGCATTTTCAAACTCAGTTTTTAAAAATGGACGAAACGATTCAACAACGTCTTTCACAAATGGAAGACGTTGTATTTTATTCAACGTTGATTGTATCTCATCCCGATTACAATAAATGACGACATATTTTAACTTTCGAGAAATATAATGAACATGTCCATATTTTCTTAAACTTTTTGCATGTTTTAGCTGATGAACATAAACAATTAAACCTTGTCGTTCCTGCATTTCAATTCCCTCATTTCTTACATAAAAGCATACCATAATGTCAATTTTGTTAGCAACAGAGTTTAGTGACACGGGAGAAGAATTTCCGTTATAATCATCTTTATAGAGTTAACTTGTTTTTAACTATTCATTCACAAAAATAAAATAGAATGGTATTCATCTGAAATATGAAATTATATAATTGAACTGTTCCATTATGAAGGAGGATCTCAATGGGAAAGAAAACGAAAGTTGCGATTGCAATTGCTGCTGCCAGTGCAGCAGCATGGGCCGGAAGCAAAGCGATATCAAAGCCACAAAAAAGAGAAGATAAGGAAGTTTTACAACATACTCATCCAATCGTTCTTGCACATCGTGGCGGCTCTCACCTAGCCCCTGAACATACAATGATTGCCTTTGAAAAAGCTGTATCTTTAGGTGTCGATGGTTTCGAAATCGATATTCGTTTAACAAAAGATGAGGAAATTGTTGTCTTTCATGATGAAACAGTAGACCGTACAAGTAATGGTGCCGGTTTTGTTAAAGATTTAACAATTGAAGAGTTAAAACAATTAAACTTCGGATATCACTTCGAAGATTTAGAGGGAAACTTCCCTTATCGTGAACAAAAAGTTGAAATCGTAACATTACGGGAATTATTTGAAATTTATCCGAATATGTACATTAATATTGACATTAAAGATGGACCAGATAGTTACGAAGGTAGTTTAATGCCATCAAAATTATGGCGTCTTATTGAGGAATTCGGAGCTGAAAACCGTATTGTTGTGACAAGCTTCTATAGTGAGCAAGTTGATCGTTTTAATTTATATGCCCAAAATCAAGTTGCTTTAGGGGCTGGAGAAAATGATGTAAGAAAAGCGTTTACAGCATTTACTAGTCAATTTGGCCATTTATATCATCCAAAGGTGGATGTTTTTCAAATTCCAACAAAATTTGGTGTCGTCTCTTTAGAGTCATCAAAATTTATTCAATTTCTTGGAAAACTGAATATCCCAGTTCATTTTTGGACGATTAACGATCCTAATACGATGGAACGTTTAATTAAATTAGGGGCAAAAGGAATTGTAACTGATCGACCGGATATCGCCGTACCATTATTACAGCAATTAGAAGAGGAACGAAATAAAGACAAAAAAGAGTAGATGAAGTCAAAAAGACTTGATCTACTCTTAAAAAAGGGTAACTTTTCGAAGTTACCCTTTTTCCATTATGCTGAGCAAGAACAGCTTCCTCCGCTACCACAACCACTTCCACAGGAAGAATTTGTTGCAAAGAAAGGGTTACTTACAGGTACTTTAACTGCTTCAGAAACAGATTTTCCAATAATTAAACTAATTTCATCCAATAAATCTTGGAAATCGTTCTCTGCTAGTTTTAAACTCGCAACACGTTTATCTAAATCAAGATTTCGTTTTTGTTCGCGAATTTTTTTCATGATTGTATGATAATCAGGATGATATTTACCAAAACGTTGTACATCCTCATATTGTTCTTTCATTCGTGTAAATGCTCGTATTTGCTCTACAAGATCTTCATTACTATAAACATCATGATAAGCATTACGTAACTTTTGAGCTTGTTCTGAAGAGAGGAGCATTGCACTCAATTCATCTGCTTCATCTAAAATGAAGGCCCATTCTGATGTCATTATCACCATTATTTCCTCCAATCTGATATTATCATAGCAGAATTTGAATCATGTTTGTATAACAATGGCTTATAATTATGTTATTAGTATATTTTAACATGTTAATTGCGTTGTATCGAATTGTTTGAATGATTAATAATAGAGAAGAAAGTTGAACGAAAAAATAGTTATTCTACATGATCGGTAAGACGTTTTTCGAGAACAGCCTTGACACATTCGTAATCGGAGAATTGTATTTCTTTAGTACCAATTGTTTGTGTCGTCTCATGCCCTTTCCCAGCAATTAATATTGTATCCCCTTCTTTTGCATTAAGGATAGCTGTTTCAATCGCCTTTGCTCGATCCAATATCATTTCATATTGCTGTTTTGGAGAAAATCCAGCTGCAATTTGTGAATTAATCAGTTCTGGATCCTCACTTCTTGGATTATCAGTCGTTAAATAAATGAAATTCGCATATTTCGAAGCAACTGCGCCCATTTTAATCCGTTTATGTTTATCCCTATCTCCACCACAACTAAAGACAACAATTAAATCTCTCTTTACAGTTTTATTTAACGTTTGCAATACTGCTCGTAAAGCAGCCTCGGTATGGGCATAATCAATATATATATCTAAATTAAAATCATTTGGAATTGCTTCAAGCCTACCTTTTGGTAAAGTAAGCTTTTCAGCTGCTTCGCAAATGTCTGCAATCGGAAATCCGAGTTCACTTACCGATGTAATCGCAGCAATCGTATTTTGCAAATGATGTTCACCAACAAATGGAACGGAAAATACCTTTTGCCCTTTATTACTTTGAAGACAGCAAGTTGATGTTGTTACCCCTTCTGCAAGAAGCTGCAATTGATAATCGACCCGATTTCCTAGACCAAAATAGGCTTTTTTCTTTTTAGCTTGAAGCCCAACTGTACGACAAAACGAATCGTCCCCATTTAAAACAAGTCGTTCAGATAATGTGGAAAGGATTTGTTTTGCTGCTTTATATTTATCATAGGACCCGTGATCTTCAATATGATCCTCTGCTAAGTTTAAGAAAACACCTATATTAATAGCACAATCATCTAGTCGATGCTTTGCAAGTCCCATGGAGGATGCTTCAAGTACAACATATTCCACTCCACGACTTACGGCAATTTTTAAAATTCTGTGTAAATGTTTCGGTTGTAAAGTTGTTAAATGTTCATAATCTAATAGTAACTCTACTCCATTAATATAAATTCCATTCGTTCCAATCACTATTACATTTTTATGTAGTGCGTGTAGTAGTTGACCGATAAAATGACTGACGGTTGTTTTTCCATTTGTTCCTGTAATAGCAATAACTTGCATTGCTTCAGCTGGGAAATGATTTAGTTTAGCAGCACTATACGACATGAATTTTAAAACATTTGGAACCCATATTACTGGAACTGATAGCTTTAATGTATCTAATTGTTTTTCATCTTCAATTACTATACCGACTGCTCCATTTTCAATTGCCGTATCAACATATTTTAGTCCATCCGATTTTCTACCTTTACGAACGATAAATAAATCGCCTTTTTTTACACCTTGTGCATAATCCTCTATTCCAGTTACTTCAACTCGAATTGAGCCACCTTTTACTGTACATGGCCATTCTTTTAAAAGTTCTGCCAGTTGCAAGTTGTCACTCCTTTTCCCTATTTTATGCCTAGGTTTTTATCGTGACACTAAAAAGTGAAAGGCTAAGAAAAGACTGGACACAACGAAAAACCCTTTAGTCCAACTCGACTAAAGGGCGACTTTATTCATCTTCATTTTTTTGAATAAATATTTGTGTATAGTAATTGATAAAAACTCCTGAACCGACGTGGGTATAATCACTACTAAGCATATACTCCCGGTGCGTTCTAGAATTTAGCCAACCATGGGCAGCTTCTATCGAATCAATATAAGCCGTCGCAATATTTTCTTCAGCTTCTTCATAAAGAATCCCTTCTTCCTCTAATCGGTCCTTTAATGACCCATTTGTCGGCGAATCATGGGATAAATAATTTTCTGTATACATATCTTCACTATGTTGCATAGCAACTACTGATACATACACATCATAATTAATGATTGGTATATCGTTGTTCACACGAAAAACGTTTAACAAATCGAAAAGCTGTGCTGCACTGTCTTTATTACTTTCTTCTATTAAATAGGAATTCGGGCTTGGAGGTGATATTAACTCACCTACAAAGGACATTTCATAAGGGCGGTGTAAAACTAAAGTTTGACTATCTAAAAAACGTATACCACTCAATTTTCCACTTTCACTATCGATATATAGTTGAGCAAAAATGTCACCTAATTTAGTTAAGATCCGTGTATTCATATCATCTTCGCTCAATGTAAAGGTATAAATGTTTTCACCAATTGTAGCTGTAATCTCTGACTCCATAATCGTCATTTGGTAAATTTCCGCCAATGATTGACCCATTTTATACGGAGAGACATCTGCTAATTCACCACTACTATAAGCTTGGGTAACCTTATTATCTTTCACTGCAAACATACTAAATTTGTTATAATCCTCGTTATATACCCACCAATCGTAACCATATGGCGAACGGTCATAACGAGATGGCTCTCCAAATAGCTTTAATAATTCATTACTTTGTTTACCGATAAGTGTTGATATTCCTGTTTCAGGACGTGGTAGTGCATCTTGAATTTCTTTCGGCTCGCTATCCGTTTTGGGTATAACTTGTGATGATGAATTGGGTCCTTCTAATGGTTCATAATTATCTTCCATGTTTGAAGAGTAAAAAAAGATAATTGCAAGCAAGGACAGGACGATTAAGATTCGAAAAAGAGTTTTCATGCGTTCTTTATCCTTTATTTTTATTAGTACTATTATATCAATAATATCGTGGTTGACACAATGTTGCCATTGCAACAAAAGATATTTTGCTCTATTATAAAAATTGAGCGTATACTTCATGTACGATTTTGCTAAAGGAGGATTTATTAATGTATTTTGAGAACAAAACACTTGAAAATATAACAGCTGAACAAGAACTTCTTGTAAGTGTTATGGGAAAAAACGGTCTTGAATGTGACGGTGCTTGGGACTACGATCGTATGACTTTCGATAAACGCTTTGATTTAAAAGAAGGTCGCTATTATTTACGCGTATTTTGCAGTGCCATTTCTGGGGATGTTGGTAATCGTAGCGCTGTATTAAAAATTGGTAAACCAGCTCTTGGTAAATACTATTATCCACACGGTGTTGAATACGGTGAAGATGAAGTTTTCCCAAAACATTTAGTAAATGAATGCGAACAAATTTTAGCGAACGTTAAAAAAGATTTTGCAGCATATGGTATCGAAGCTTAATTTCAACATTTAAGGTAAGACACTTTGTCTTACCTTTTTTATATTATTTAAAACAAAAAGGGCAATCAGTTAGATTGCCCTTTCGTTCCCATTAAAATCCTAAGATTGCTTTTATTAAAGATGTCGTTTGTCCACCTTCATAAATAACATATAACAGTAAATAAACTGCTACCCCTGTTATTGCTACGAAAAACCAAATAATACTCGTGATTGGTCCGATTCGACGATGGATCGTTAATTTTGTTTTCAATCCTGTAATTATGCTTACAAGTCCAAATACTGCTCCCACTGTCGCTAAAACAATATGGAAAACTAAAAAGAACGTGTAATAACCTTTTAATTCCTCTGGTCCACCAAAGGAAGTGTTTCCGATAAAAATCGTTCTAGAAGCGTAAATGATAAAGAAGATTGACGCCGCTACGCCAGCAGCTAACATTACTTTTTTATGTGCTTCAATTTTTCTTTTATAAATTAGACCCCATCCAATTGCAACTAAAACGGCACTTATAACAATAAATGAAGTACTAATCGTAGGTAGAATAGGTACACCCATTAAACATTCTCCTATCTTTTAGTAATCTATATTTTCTTTATATAAACAATTTAATTAAAATTGTTGCTCTGTTGCTTTGCTGCTTGAAAATCTCTTAATGCCTTTTCGTTAATATCCTTCTCATCTGCTTTTTCAACTCTCCACCATTCAAAAAATACTTTAAACAATACAATACCAAAAATAATTTCTTGAATGATTTTCATTAAAACCCCACCTAATTGTTGATCAGATAGAGGGCTCATATTATTAAATAGCTCTGGTCCAGACAGTGATAACCCTGCTAATGTTGTAGAAGGAACACAAAGCTCCATCGCTTTTAACCAAGTTTCTCCATCCGTATATGTGGCGTACATTGGATTTGGATTAAAGATGATTAATGCACAGGCAGGAGTAATTAAAACCGCATTGGCGATAATATAACCTAATTTTGATAGATGTTTCATTTTTCGCTGCCCCGGAACATTACCTACTAATGGCCAGTTCATAAAGAAGGCTGCAGCAAATAAAAGGAAAGTAAAAATAACATGATACGTTTCATTCAGCTTAATAACATCAAAAATACCAGGCATATGATACAAAGAAAACATCAATGCAAACACAAAGGCTGCAACAATCGGTTGTGTAAATACTTTAAAAATATTACGTACAACCGGCGCTTCAATCATGACTTTCCAAACCCACCATGGAACACCTTTGATCAAGAACATTGGAACTAATAAAAGTAGAAAAGCCATTTGAACCATATGATATGTAAACATAATATGTGACATTAAATCAATGGGTGAGCCTTTTAGTACATATAATAAAATCATTGCTAATATAAAGTATACTGCTTCATTTCTCTTTAAGGGCTCACTTACTTTAAACGATTTTCTCCAAGTAGTTGTTAATAAAAAATAGAGAACGGTTAACAATACGATAAACCCAATTAAATAAGGACTCCATAATGCTTGAAATCCAAATATACTTAACGGCATAAATCATGCGCTCCTTTAAACTTCAGTAGTTCTATTATAGAACGCTTACATCATAACATCAATGAACGAACTATGACAATTAACTATATTTGCGGTAAAAAAAAGCACTTCTAGATTGCCTAGAAGCGCTTTTTTCAATCTTACCACCAAATGATCGTTAAGAAAGTTAAGAAGAATGTAAATGCAATTACAGCTCCAAACCATACGAATGTTTGGATAACACCGATATGGTGTCCTTTCTTATCATCCATATGCATGAAAGAATATAGTTGTAATACAACTTGTACTGCAGCTAGTAGTAGAATAAAAGGCTTAATGAAATAAGCGGAAAAATCAGCAACTACTACAGTAAATGCTAGAAATGTTAAGAAAATCATAATCGCAAAATTGATTACTTGCTTACGCATGTGCACGGCGTTATGATGACGCTCATACTCAAACTGTGCTTTTGTTTTAGCTTGAACTTGTGTATCGTGTCCCATATTATCCTAACACCCCCATCAAGTAAACTACAGTAAAGATAAATACCCAAACTACATCAATAAAGTGCCAGAAAATAGAAGCGGCATAGTATTTTGGAGCGTTGTATAAGTTTAGTCCACGTCTTGCGTTACGAACTAGTAAGCAAATGATCCAAACTAAACCGATAACAACGTGCAATCCGTGAGTCCCTACTAATGTAAAGAATGCTGAAGAGAACGCGGATTGAGTATAACCAAAACCAATGTGTACATAGTGATAGAACTCATAAATTTCAAGGGCAAGGAATCCAAGACCTAAAAGAACTGTAATTGTCATCCATAATTGAACGCCTTTGAAGTTATAGTTTTTCATATGATACATTGCATAAACGGATGTTAATGATGATGTTAAAAGTAACATTGTCATAACAAATGCTAACGGTAATTCAAAAAGTTCTGCAGCTGAAAATTCCATACCAGCAGGACCTTTGTCTTTTAAAGAAAGGTAAGTAGCAAATACACTGGCAAAAAGCGTAATATCACTACAAATAAAAATCCAAATTCCTACGAATTTATTTTTAGCTTCCGGAGTAGCTTGTTCCGGTTTATCTGGCCAAGTTTGTGGGGTGAATTTAGTTTCTTCCATTATTTGTTACCCCCTTTTCCATAAAGTTGCTCTTCAGTAGCAACAATTTCCTCAACATGTACATGGAAACCAAGATCATCTTTCATTGAGCGAACAATCATAGCTCCAACTGTAATCGCTAAACCAATAATAATAACTGGAATAGACCATGCTTCACCATCTGGGTGATATAGTGCACCGAAGGCAGCAACGAATAAACCAATTGACATAACTAAAGGTAAAATTGAGTTATTTGGCATATGGATTTCACCAAGTGGTTCAGCATATGTCATACCTTCTTCATTACCTTCATGTTTTTCTAACCAATAAGGGTCGTATCCACGTACTAGTGGAGTTTGTTTAAAGTTATAGAACGGTACTGGTGTTTTAAGAGCCCACTCAAGTGAACGTCCATCGCCCCAGTAATCACGACAATTTAATGGTTTAGATTTTGCAGAAATAATGATATTAAATACTAAAATTAGAACACCAATGGCCATCATAATCGCACCGATTGATGAAATAAAGTTAAATAAATCCCATCCTTGGTCTGCCTGGTAAGTGAATACACGACGAGGCATACCCATTAAACCTAAGAAATGCTGAATGAAGAATGTTAAATGGAATCCGATAAAGAAGAACCAGAAAGTCCATTTCCCTAATGTTTCATTTAAAGCACGGTTAAACATAATTGGCCAATAGAAATGCATTGAACCAAAGATTGCTAATACGATACCACCAACGATTACGTAGTGGAAGTGAGCTACGATAAAGTAAGAATCATGTAATTGATAGTCAAGTGGTGCAGTTGCCTGCATAACACCTGTAACACCACCAGCTACGAATGATGGAATAAATCCAAGGGCATATAGCATTGGAACTGTTACTTTAATCGAACCGCCCCAAATTGTTAAGATCCAGTTGAATACTTTCATCCCTGTTGGAACGGCAATCGCCATTGTTGAAACGGCAAAAATAGCGTTTGCAGTTGGCCCAAGTCCAGTTGTAAACATGTGGTGAGCCCAAACCATGAATCCTAAGAAACCGATTAAAATTGTAGCGAATACCATTGAAGAGTAACCGAATAAACGTTTACGAGCAAATACCGGAATAATCTCAGAGAATAAACCGAATGCAGGTAAAACTAAGATATATACTTCAGGGTGACCAAAAATCCAGAATAAATGCTCCCAAATAATTGTATTACCACCCATTACATGGTCGAAGAAATTAGCTCCGAACATGCGGTCAACTAACATAAAGAATAAAGCCACTGTTAGTGGAGGGAATGCGAATAAAATTAATGCACTTGTAATTAAAGTAGTCCAAGTAAATAATGGCATACGCATAAATGTCATACCTGGTGCACGCATCGTAATGATCGTAACGATGAAGTTAATACCTGAAATCAATGTACCAGCACCAGAAATTTGTAAACCTAATACATAAAAGTCAATACCATGACCAGGTGAATATAAAGATAATGATGCATAAGAAGTCCATCCAGCATCAGGTGCTCCACCTAAAAAGAATGATAGGTGTAAAAAGATTGCACCTAGGAAGAATAACCAAAATCCTAAAGAGTTTAGGAATGGGAATGCAACGTCACGTGCACCAATTTGTAAAGGTACAACGGCGTTCATAAAGCCAAATAGTAATGGTGTTGCTGCTAAAAATAGCATCGTCGTACCATGCATTGTTAATAATTCATTGAATGTACCGGCTGAAACAAAATCATTATTTGGTAACATTAACTGAATACGCATTAAAAGCGCTTCTAAACCTGCGATTGCGAAAAACAAAGTCCCGGCTAATAAATACATAACGCCTAGTTTTTTATGATCGACAGTTGTTAAGTAGTCCCATAATGTTGCTCCAAAGCCCTTTTTCTTTGCAACTGCAACAGAGCTCACAACTTTAACCTCCTTCAAGTGTTTCTATCGAAGTAGAAATTATTCTTCTACAGATAAACTCATAATGTAATCAGCAACTGCACTTATTTCTTCTTCAGACAGTTCACCATATTTACCAGTCATTAAGTTACCTGGTTTAACGCTTTCTGGATCTGTAATCCATTTTTCTAAGCTTTCTTTATTGTGTTCTAATACACCAGCAACACGGTTACGGTCACCAAATGTTGTTAAGTTTGGCCCCATAGCACCTGAAGCACCAACGCCAGATACTGCGTGACAAGCTAAACAGCTATTCGCAAATGTTGCTTCCCCTAAATCGGCAGAATCAGCAGATGCTGTTTGACCTTCTGTTGCTTGCATAGAAGCAACCCAATTTTCAAACTCTTCAGGAGCAAGTGTTTTTACTTTGAAGTCCATTAACGCATGGGAAGGACCACAAAGTTCAGCACATTTACCGAAGAATACGCCTTCTTCAAGATCTTTTGACTCTTTGTCAAACTGTAAATAGAATTTGTTCACGTTTTCTACGTTAGTATCCATTTTACCACCGATAGATGGAATCCAGAATGAGTGCTTAACGTCTGCAGCTTTTAAGTTAAAGTAAACTTTTTCACCAGTAGGAACAACAAGTTCTTGTGCTGTTACAATACCTTGTTCTGGATATTCAAATTCCCACCAATATAATTTCGCAGTAACATTAACAGTTAATGCTGATTTGTTTCCTTCTTCGTCAACCTCATCCATTGCTTTTACGTCAGCAAGTTTATAAGTAGAAATTAAAGTAGGAACAGCTAAGATTAAAAGTAAAATGATTGGAATAACTGTCCAAATTACTTCTAATGTATGACTTCCTTCTACTTGTTTTGGCATGTGGTTCTCGCCTTGTTTTGAACGACGGAACTTAACGAAAGCATATAAATAAAGGAATGATACTACTATTACTACTAAAGCCATAATTGTGATGGAGAATAATAGTAAGTTTAATTGTTCTTTTCCCACTGCTCCAGCTGGTTTAAGTGTTGAAATATAATCTTCACCACATGCAGAAAGAAAAACTGTCATTACCGCTAACAGCGAGAAAAGACGCCATTTTTTAAGCCCTTTCATCATAGCTTAATTAACCCCTCTTTCTTTGTTGTATTTTCATGTGTAACTAGGACGTTGGTTTTATAGTTCTATGTGAATCCCTTTTCAAAGAAGAATTCCAAAAATAACAAAAGTCAATTGATCATAATAAATCATCGTTTGTATTAAAAGTTGAACCACATGAGCAAGTTATCCATATTCAATATAATAGCTAAAATAATAAAGCCTGACCAACTTTCCTAAAGTTAAAAGCACTAAGTTTTATAATACCATAAAACAATTAGTCATTTTAAAACTTTTCCTATAGTAGCATTGGTATATTTGCTATTCGATATTCCTCACTATGGGTTCATATGTAAAGTAAATATCCTGTGGATGCCATACAAACTTGAAAAAAGCTAGCGCTTCCATACCGAAAGGAATTTATCCGCTACTACTTATTAGCAGTACGAAGTTGTCAAATAAACTTTTTCAACAGTATCGATACTGCCCTGTTCTAAACTATAGTTTGACTATAGAACACTATGCTCTTATCCCAACTCGTCCCCACATGACGGCGTAAAGATGCCGTAATAACAAAAATTTACCTACAATTTTAAGGAATGGAAACAAAATGTCCGATGCTTCGTTTATTGTTATGAGATTGATTACTCTTTAAATGAAATAAATTTGTGTATTTACCCATGTAAAAAATAGTTCGTACTATGTTTCAATCTACAATCCCTATCATAAAATAAGTGCAGAAATTTTTATCAACGAAGTTTTTAGGACATATCATCAATTCAATGCACGCCCTATAACATTTTGCCTCTCCTTTCATTTTTGTAAGCATATTCCGCTAACAATAACTATATCGAAATTTGTCCTTTATTTCTAGATATTAAGTAAAATTTCGATAAGTTGACCAAAATGCAATTTGGGTTAGCTACATTGTTTTAAAAGAACATCTATATAGTAATCCATTTTAGGGGGGGAAATGTGAATGTAAAAGCACGAATTTATGAACAATTTGTGAAAAGACATAGCCCCAAACTAAGGTCTAACTGTTTGAAGTTGTCTTTTACCTATTTATTCGCTATTATCATAAAAGGCATAAAAGCTTTTTATAAGTTTATAGATAGAAAAAGTAGGTGGCTCTTAAAATGCAACATTATCAAAGTAAATTACTGAAATGGATTGCTTTTGCTACGACAATCGGTATGTTGCTTATTCTTATTGGAGGAGCACTTGTTACAAAAACTGAAAGCGGTTTAGGTTGTGGTCGAAACTGGCCAGATTGTAACGGTTCACTAATTCCAAAAGAAATAACAACTGAAGTTTTAATTGAATTTTCCCACCGATTAGTGACAGGTTCAGTATCTATCCTCGTTCTTATTTTAGTCATTTGGACATGGCGTAAACTTGGTTCTATTCGTGAAGTAAAATTTTTAGGAATTTTAGCAATCTTTTTCTTAGTAGCTCAAGCATTAATTGGAGCTGCTCAAGTACTTTGGGGACAAGGCGACTTCATTCTTGCACTTCATTTCGGTATTTCATTAATTTCATTTGCATCGGTTTTATTATTAGCGATGATTGTTTTCGAAGTAGATAAAAAATTCGATGCCGATAAAGTTTATATAAGTAAAAAACTTAAAATACACACTTTCGGTGTCACTTTATATTCATATATCGTAGTGTATACTGGTGCGTTAGTAAGACATACACAAGCAAGTTTAGTTTGTTCTGATTGGCCGTTTTGTAACAATGAAAATCCGTTCGCATTGCCAACGGGATTACATCAATGGGTTCAAATGGGACATCGTTTTGCGGTTTTATTAATATTCGTTTGGGTTACATATATTGCAATACATGTTATAAGACATTACAAAGAACAGCGAGTTATTTACTGGGGATGGATTATTGCCTTCTTCATTCTACTAGCACAAATGATGACGGGTATGTTAATTATTTTCACAAAGCTTAACTTAATCGTTTCTTTATTACATTCATTCTTTATTTCGTGTCTATTCGGTTTATTCTGTTACATGATTTTACTTGTATCTCGAAGCAACTATAATGAGAAAAATAGTAAATAAATTTAAAGAGGCTGGGACATAACTAGCTTCAAATAGTGGGAAAGGTGAATTTGAGGAAACTCAAATTCACCTTTCTCTATTTTTGTATGTAAATTCTTTTTTTCTTTAGTTAATGG